>JAFZLN010000166.1 GCA_017551465.1 Bacilli bacterium | reverse complement strand
CTTTGGAAATGGTGCAAAGAGGTTATTCATTCTCCAACATTGATTTATATCGCAGTGATGCTTCTAAGTTCGTTGTGGACTACGAAAGTAAATCACTTATTCCTCCATTCATTACCATCGATGGCTTAGGTGAAAACAACGCCGTTACAGTTGTTGAGGAAAGAAAGAACGGTGAATTCTTCTCTAAGGAAGACTTACTAAGAAGAACAAAACTTACATCCACCAATGTTCAAGACTTAACTGACATGGGTGTTTTAGATAATCTCTCTGATAGCGATCAGTTATCATTATTTGATTTTTAAGCGGGAAGTAGCACAGCTTGGTAGTGCGCTCGCTTCGGGAGCGAGAGGTCGTGGGTTCGAATCCCATCTTTCCGACCATTGATTATCATGCCTTGTTAACAGCAAGGCTTTTTATTTTAGAATTCGGCCTTCTTATAGATTGCTAGCAATCTAGAGATTCGAGTGCTTGACTCTCTCTCTCTCTCTCTCTTTACAATAAGAGCATATACATAGGAGAAACATATGTCAGAAAATGGTAGAAGATGGGGACATCCTTTAGGCGTTGTCTCACTAGTGTTCGGCATTATTGCTTTGGTTTTTGGCTTGTTTGCATTGATTCCTTTGTTGGGTCTTGTGTTTGCTGTCATAACAGGCATAGTTGCCGTTATAGCTCTTGGCTTCGGCATTCCAGGCATTATTGGCTCAACAAACAAAACAAGAGCAATTGTTGGCGTTTCGTTTGGTGGCTTAATGCTTGCTTGGGCCATTGTTAGGTATTACTGGGTTGTAGCGGTATTAGCCGCAGCTGCAGCTGCAGCCTAATAGCAAGGTTTTAAGATAGGGCGCCTTTAATAGGGCGCTTTATTATTATTGCAAAACTGAACAATGTTTAGTATTATATCCAAGGTGAAATTATGAACACTAAAAATTGCAAAGAAGAATTGATTGAAATAACTACCGCTCTCATTGATGAGAATAATGGGGATGTAGATAAAGTTACTATTAGAGATATCACCGCTAGAAGTGGTGTTTCTGTTGGCTTAATTAATTACCATTTTGGTAGCAAAGATAATTTGATTGCTGAATGCGTGCAAAGAATCATTACTGGTATTATTGCTAACTTTAAACCAAATATTGAAGTCGGTAAGGACTTATCGCCATTTGAAGCGGCTAAAGCTAGAACAATTGATACTGCTTGCAGAGTGTTTGATTATCTTTTTGAAAATCCTTCAATTGCTAGAGTCTCAATTACAAACGACTATAACAATTTCACAAGCAATACAAACACATATTATTCAATTCGTGGTAGTGCAGCGGTAATGGGCAAGAATTATAAAGATGAAGCAACAAGAGAATTTATTGCTTTCACTTTAGTAAGTACAATGCAATCAGCATTCTTAAGAGCGCTTAAAGAACCAGCATTTATGGGTTATGACTTCTCTAAAAGAGAAGATAGAAACCGTTACGTCATAGATTTAGTCAATCAAATAATGAAGGAATAGTATATGAAAAGATTTAAAGTATTTAGAGTTTTATTACTCATTTTTTGTTTCTTTATTGGCTTAGGTGCCTTATATGGCGGTACCGCTATGTTAATAAAACCAGATGGAAGTTTATTAAGAATGGAATCAATGCTTCCGTATTTCCAAGTTTTACCATTCGCGGATATCTTGTTCCAAGACTATACCTTCCCTGGTATTGCTTTAATTATTGTTAATGGCGTTTCCAATTTAACTGCTGCGGTATTGATTCTTTGTAAGAAGAGAATTGGTTATGTTTTAGGTACAATCTTTGGTTTTACTTTAATGCTTTGGATCATCATTCAATTTGTGATTTTCCCTGCTAATGTGTTAAGTACTTTATACTTT
This sequence comes from Bacilli bacterium, assembly GCA_017551465.1. Lineage (GTDB taxonomy): Bacteria > Bacillota_I > Bacilli_A > RFN20 > CAG-826 > RUG14515. The sequence continues at coordinate 1,179 of JAFZLN010000166.1, read as the reverse complement.
ATTTTTGGTGCTTTGCAGCTCATAGTGGGCTATGTTGCCTTAGTGTCTTATAACCAAGTAAACTTCAAATTTAGCGAAGACGGGTATCAATATATCGATAAAAACTCCAAGACACTCGTGGTCTATTTTTCTAGAATGCAGTTCACCAAACGTATCGCTTATGTTAAGGCAAATAGGGAGCACGCTAATATCGTCGAGTTAAAGACAAAAGAAAGAACAGAAGGTACATTAGGCTTCTGGTGGTGTGGTCGCTTTGGCATGCATAAGTGGCCTATGGAAACATATCCATTAGATGTCGATTTAAATAAATACAGCAAAATCATTTTAGTAACACCTATTTGGGTTTTTAGAATGTGTGGTCCAATGAGAGACTTCATCGCCAAGAATAAAGAAACACTCAAAAACAAGGAAATCGAAGTGGTGTTTAATCACTTTAATCCATGGTTACCAAAAGGGGCTATCAAAGAGATTGAGAAGGATATTAAGATATCCAAAGTCGAATCTAAAACCACTTGGCTCGGTCATACATTTAATCTTTAAAGCATATTGGTATACATTCTTATTAATAAATAAGATAATAAGACTATGAAAACGATTTATCTCGCTGGTGGTTGCTTCTGGGGAGTGGAACACTTCTTCTCGTTAGCAAAAGGTATTATTAATACAGAAGTTGGCTATGCCAATGGTACTTTAGATAACCCTAAATATGAAGATTTAAAGCATGGTCTAGATGACGCTAGTGAAACAGTAAAAGTGGACTATGATGAAAATGTCATATCTTTAGAAAAGATTCTTGAACTCTATTTAAGAGTAGTGGATCCATATTCAGTGAATAAACAAGGTGAAGATGAAGGTGTGCAATATCGTACAGGCATCTATTATCAAAATGACGCTGATAAGCAAATCATTAAAGAGTATTTTGCACGTACATTAGAAAAAGACTATAAAATCGAAGTCGTAAAACTCAATAAATTCTTCCCCGCGGAAGAGTACCATCAAGATTATCTAAATAAGAATCCACAAGGGTACTGTCATATCAATATGGCGAAGCTCAAACCAGAAGAAAGAAAGTAGCAAAATTGTCATTCTTGAAGAATGACTTTTTTGTTGCTATTATTTTTAGGAAAGAAAAAGAGGAAGAATATATGAAAAACACGAAAGTGACTTTATTTTCTTTGG
>JAFZLN010000165.1 GCA_017551465.1 Bacilli bacterium | reverse complement strand
TCATGTTATCAGTGGAGTATTCAGAGATTAACTCTTTAACTTCTCTTAAGTTAGCGAGTTCACTATCGTTAGAGACCACACCATAGAATAATTCTCTTCCTTCTTTCTTACCTAAATGGTAGAAACGCATTGTAAAGGACATAAGACCACCATCACTACGATGGAATCTAACATGTGTGGTACTGCCCAATAAACGATTTTCCATAGCCTCTTTTAAAGCATTGAACAACGCTGGACGATCTTCTTCAGGCACAAATGTTTCAATGTTCTCTAATCTATCCACAAAGTCAGGGACATCAACGGTTTGATAGAACTGTTGATTGAAACGCACGATATCAATGTGCTCTCCATTCCAAGAATAGAAGGCAACCGCGCCTAATATATTATTGAGCATTGAGTCAGAATAGATGTTCTTATCAAGGAATTCTCTAATACGGAATTGTTCATTGGCTTTGACAGCAAAGCCGCGTTCATCAACGATGCCTTCTTTGGCCACGATTGCTCTAAAATCATCAACTGGCATTGGCTTATAGAAGTAGAAGCCTTGCATATAGCGGCAACCAAGTTCCATTAAGAAATCACATTGTTGTTTTGTTTCGACACCTTCCACGATAATTGGTAAGGCCATAACCTTAGCCATATTAACAACGGATTCAATGACACGGATGCCTCTTTCATAGTCAGCACCCTCTAAATGTAAGAAGTCAGAGTCTAACTTAATAGCGTCTAACTTAATGGAAGATAACATGTTCAAAGAAGAGTAGCCTCTTCCGAAGTCATCCATTAAGACAGAGAAGCCATCTTTACGTAAGCGGACGACGATATCTTCGATGATACTGGCGTTTTCAGCGTAAGCTGATTCAGTGATTTCCACTTTGATTAGATGATGTGGAATATCATATTTATCGGCTAAATCGTGAATATAATTAGCGATATCAAAGTTATAGATATCAATACGAGAAACGTTAATAGAAACTGGAACGGCAATATGGCCTTTATCAAGCCAATCTTTTAGACTTATACAAATCTTTTCCCATAAGTACTGATCTAAGTCAGTTACGAAGTTATACTTCTCTAAGACTGGAATAAAGGTCACTGGTGACACAAAAGTGCCATCTTTCTTAATCCATCTCGCTAAAGCTTCACAACCAACGATTTTTCCTGATTTAGCATGACATTGTGGTTGCAAATAGAAAGTGATTTCATCATTCTTTAAAGCGGTCATGAATTCGGTCAAAATACGATATTCATGTTCCGCTAAGAACTGCATATCAGAATTGTAATAAACAATTCTATTTTTAATATCACCTTTGGCTTTAGAAGCCGCGATACTAGCTCTATCAAAGGCATCAACAAGAACCATATCTTTTTCCAAAAGCGCTACGCCAATAGCGGGCAAGAAACCTGTAGTGAGGCAAAAAGAAGCGATATGTTCACGAATATTCTCATATAAAGCAGATATTTTATCGCGGCTATATTCCGCTAAAACAACGAAGTCATCTTGGCCTAAATAACCAGCAACTCCAGTCTTTGCAATATCGTTTTCTAATAGTTCAGTGCCAATCTTAGTTAAAAGATAATCGCCTTGTTCACGACCAAACCATTCATCAAAGAATTTGAAGTGTTCGATATCAAGGAAAAGGACACACCACTCTTTATCTCTATTATCTTTAACGTTTTTTTCCGCTCTGCTAAAGAAGTCTTTACTAGTATACAAACCTGTTTTTTGGTCTCTACCGACAGAGATAACACTAGATTCATCACTAATAACACCAATTCTTCTAGTCATTAAATTGTGGATATCAAAGACATAAAGTCTAAGCATGCCTGGGGAAAGACCATTTTCTTCACCAGTAATAACGCACTGCTCGACCCAGCGATAATTACCGTCTTGTAATTTATATCTAAAGTGAGCGAAATCAAAGTTTGGTATCTTAGCGTTTGCTAAACGTTCAAAGAAACCATCTAGTTTCATTAAAGACCAATAGGTACCAATATCATCTGGATGAATAATGTGTTTAGAAGTGAAATCCACCAATTCTTTGAAAGATATATCAACATTAGGAACGAAGTATTTGCCTTCAACGTGATATAGCTGCTTATAAGTATCATTGACTAAGTCGACTTCAATAACTTCATCACAGGATGAGTTATTTAATAAATTGATTAATGAGTGCTTGTCATAGTTATAGAACAGCTCATAAACATTAAGTCTAGAAACAGAATCGTTTGTGGACGAATTATTTTGTTCTTCCTCGTTAGAATGATCGGCCATCTCTTTGAGCTTTTTCTTTCTGGCATACATGCGCTCATCCGCTCTAGTGAAGATAGATCTTAAAGAGTTATCTTTTTCAGGCACATAATCCGCAAAGCCAGCGGCAATAATTGGCTCGTTTTTACCAAGATTAGATTCAATCTTTTTATTAAATTCATCTAGAAGATGATACCTATTGGTGAAATCATCGCCATCAACGAATGTGGCAAATTCATCGCCACCGATACGGTAGATGATTTGATTCTTGAAAACGGATTTGATGAGTTGCACGGATTTGATGATGATATCATCACCAACTTGGTGACCGAATGTATCGTTGATAAGTTTTAAATCGTTTAAATCGAAAATAAATAAGCAGAAATCACCACTACTCTTATCACGTAGTAACAAGTCGATAGCTTCTTCATGTTCAACATAGGCGTGCTTATTTTTGATACCTGTTAATGAATCTTGATAGGCAAGCTCTCTAGTAGCCGCTAATTGTTGGGCACTCTTTTCTTCTCTAGCGGAAGCTTCGCTGATGCTTTTACGATAGTCTGTGTTTTCAGCATTAACGATGAACACGTGAACAAGAACCATACAAATTAAATGGCCAAGAGAATATAAAGGAAGCTCAGGATAGAGAATTTGTAAGAAGATACAAGTCAGCATTGTAAAGCCCACAAAAACCATTGTAAAAAGTCTAACTCTCTTGTAGTTCTTGCGAGTTATCAAGCGAATAATGGCGAAAATAGAAGTGACAAAATACATTGCCATTTGGGCGGTATAATACGCATATCGCCCCGCTTTAGCGTCATATGTGCCGTCAGCGTAACTAAATAAAATTGGATGGAACAAATTGATGATTACTAGCACTACAGCTGCGGCAAAAAAGATGTAACCAATAGTTGTAATGACAATGGAAACGATTTTACCTTCTTCTAAATATTTAGTGGCAAAACGTAACCACGCCGCGACAGCAAAAGCCATCGTCACAAAGAAGAGCGATGTGTCTATAGTGCCAGGTATTTTATTTGGTAAGGCATCGAATACACCCCATAATATATCCGCAGTAAAGAAGACGAAGTCACAAATAACAACGACTCGATAGGCGCGGAAAATACTTTGGTTTAAGACCTGATATTTTTTGTTTAGAAAAACATCCCAGTTAATTATTGCGCCGATAATAACCGCCACAATCGGTAATAATGAGTATGCCATATTCTTAATTCAATGATAGCGCGCCAAAAAGCGCATATCAACTGCACATATGCATGTCTTATACCCAGCCAGACGCTAGAAAAGACAATTTTATTAGAACGTATCTTTATTAGTTAAAATTTGTAAAAATATTTGCTTTTTTATCTCATTAAGCGCTTTTAATACCATCTCTTTAATCTCATCAGGATCCTCGGAATCAATTAAAAGCATCGGCTTAGCGCTTGGATATGGGATTTGTTCTTTTAAGTTATATTCTTTTAATGATGGGGCGTTTTTAATTAAGAAACGATTATCGTAGACACCACCAAAAAGGATACCATCCTTGTAGAGCATGAATTCCCCCATCATCTTTTTATAGGTGATGTTTCTAGTTTC
>JAFZLN010000164.1 GCA_017551465.1 Bacilli bacterium | reverse complement strand
TTATGGCGTTAGTCTTATCAAATAGACCACAAAAAGACCGCATCTATAAGGGATTAAGCATCTCACTTATTATCTTCGCGGCCTTATATGTTGTTCTAACAGTTCTTTATGTTCTCTTTGTAAATAACGTCGCAGATATTAACGTCGTACTTGTGGCCTTTGTTCCAATTGGTGTCACCATGGGTATGACATTAATTTCGATTAATATTCCTATTACCACAAAGATGTTAACAATTGTGGATAAAGATAAATTAGGAAAAGTGAACAGCGTCGTAGACGTTGGCTCACAAGGCTTAATACCGCTTAGTAACTTCTTAGCAGGACTTGTTATATCTGGCTTAGGACCAAGTTGGTTATGTATTATTTCAACTGTGGGCTTATCCTTAATGACAGTGTTCCTCGTCATTAATAAGCACATTAAACAATTATGATTTAAGTAAATCCACTAAATCGGCGATTGAATCAATAATATAGGTTGGCTTACGGTCAGCCTTTTTAAATTCTTCTAAAGTGGTTTCTCCACTTAACACTGCGACAGAGTCCACTCCAGCATTTAATCCTGCCACGATATCAGTGTAATAACGATCTCCCACCATCATTGTTTCTTCTTTGCTCACACCAAATTTATCCATGACTTGATAAATCATCGTGGGTTCTGGTTTTCCTAAGAAGATTGGGGCTTTATCGGTGCACATCTCAATCCATTTACAAAGTCCACCACAATCTGGAATGTAAAATCCATCTTCGATTGGGCAGCGATAATCCATATTCGTAGCAATGAATTTACTACCTTTTTGGATATATAGACACGCAGTCTTTAATTCGTCATAAACTAGTTCAGTATCAAAAGAAGCCAATACGACTTCTGGGATATTTTCTCGATAATCTTCTATGAGAGTAAAATGCTTTCTTAATTCATATTTAAAAGTCTTAACGCCTAATACATAAATAGTCTTAACGTTTTGATCTTTTAAATATCTAATTGTGGTATCAATTGAGGAATAGAAATTGTCTTCATTGCAGTCAATTCCCATCCTTTTGATTTTATCAACATAGAAAGGTAATGAATGAGAGGAATTATTAGTCAAAAAAACAAACGATATTTCGTTTTGCTTAAAATATTCGAATGTTTCTTTTGCGCCTTTAAATAAACGTTCACCGAGATAGACGGTGCCGTCCATGTCAAGGCAGATAAGTTTTTTGTTCATTTAGGAACTATTTCTTAGCGATTTTGCCTTTATTAGCACCTTTGGAGTTGTGCGCTAAAACTGCACGTCCAGTGTTTTCTGCTTTTTCTTTAGCATAGGCTTCACCTTCCGCTTTTGTGGCGAATGTCTTAATGACTTTGTCACTACCGGTGATGAAGAGTTGCCATTTGCCATCTTCTCTCTTGGAGAGGTGGTAAGAAGCATTAGCGCTTGGAGCAGCTTTCTTTGGAGCTGGTTTCTTGGCGGCTGGTTTTGCAGCTGGTTTAGCAGCAGGTTTCTTTGCAGGAGCAGCCTTTTTGGCTGGTGCTGGTTTAGCAGCGGCTTTCTTAGCTGGTGCTGGTTTCTTTGGAGCTGGTTTAGCAGCAGGTTTTTTAGCTGGCATGATAATATTTCCCCTTATTTATATAAATTATAGAAATAATTCTGGCTTTTTGTCAAAAATCTGCACATCACAAGGGAATACCACACCAATTTGCTTTCTAATCTCATCCATTAGTTCCATCACTGCGACGGATGAATCAAGGCTCACTAAAGCGTTTGGCGTTTCACCTTTGATGTATTCGGCGACCACTCTAAACTCTGTGGCAAATTTCTTTTTTCTATCTCTAAATACTTCTTTACCATCTTTAGTTTTTAAAACAGCTTTACTAGCCATATGGAAAAGAGGGACTTTGATTGTGCCTTTCTCACCTTTGATGATACAGTGTTCACCCACTAAAGCATTAATTTGACTGCTGACATGAGCTTTGAATCCTTGATATTCAAATATCGAATCATTAAATAAATCAATGCCGTTATATAGTTTTCCTTTGGCGGTAATAGTCTTCGGTTTACCAAATAACTCATACACGTATCTAACGGAATAGACGCCTAAATCAAGAAGAGCGCCACCATATCTAGATGGATTAATATATCTACCTTTGGCTTTGTTATAACCAAATATTGGCATATTGAAAATACAATCCACAGAAAGGATTTTGCCTATTCTTTCTTCTTTAATCCATTGTTTCACCTTGTTAGCGACAGGGTTATACCAAGTCCACATTGCTTCTTTTAAAAGAGTTTTGTTTTCTTCGCTTAATTTGATTAATTCTTTGAGTTCTCTTGTGTTACCAGTAATTGGTTTTTCGCATAGAACTGGTTTATGGTTTTCTAAACAAAGTTTAGCAAAATAAAAGTGCGTTTCATTAGTCGTCGCAATATAGACACCATCGACACGAGGATCGTTTATTGCTTCTAACGCACTTTCATAAACTGTGGAATGATAAATTTTGGCAAATTTTTCCGCTTTTGCCTTGGTGCGATTGAAAACAGACACAATTGTGTGGCCAGGATTGGTTACTAATTCTTTAGCAACTTTCCTAGCAATCTGACCTGTTCCGATAAAGCACCAATTAAACATGAGAATTATTTATTGTGTTGACCTTCAACGCATTCAACCGCTTTGGCTTCCACTGGAACAGCGGCTTTATATCTTTCTAAGAACTTATTGAAGCCTTTAACTTCTTCTTTAGAAGCAACGGCAACATCTTCTTTAGCGTTAGCGAAGATCTTATTTTGTAAATAGTCTTCTAAGGTTTCACCTTTTTCTTTTTCTAACATGTAAGCGGCTAATAAGGCTTCACCATATGGGCCACCTTCACCCGCACTACTTAAGGTAGCAACAGGAGCATCTAAGGCAGCGCTTAAGGCTTTAGCGCCAACCACTGGTGTTTTGAAGAAACCACCATGGCCGTAGATCTTATTAACTTCAACGCCTTGTTTCTTTAAGATATCGACACCAATTCTTAAGACAGCAAGAACTGCTAAGATATGGGATTTCATGAAGTTTGCTAAGGACATCTTAGCGTCTGGTTCTCTAACGAATAATGGTCTACCTTCTTGAACACCAACTGCGGCTTCACCAGAGAAGTAGTTAAATGAGACAAGACCACCAGCATCTGGTTCAGCTTCGAGTGATTTATTGAATAATCTCACGAATAATTCACCACGTTGGATGGAACCACCCGCTAAAACTATAGCTTGATGTAATAATTCAACCCAAGCATTAATGTCAGTTGTGCAGTTGTTTGCATGAACAAGAACCGCTGGATAACCACTTGGAGAAGCGATAACGTCGATTTCTTTGTTCATAGCAATGCTCTTATCGGTAACAAGAGTAATATTGCCAGATGTACCTAATGAAGAGTTGCCGTAGCCAACTCTAACAGAGTTAGTGGCGATCATACCTGTACCCATATCACCTTCAGGTGGGCAGAATGGGATACCTGGTTGTAAGACACCAGTTGGGTCAATTAATAAGGCGCCTTCTGTTGTTAAGTAGCCAGCGTTTTGACCTGCTAACATACATTTTGGTAAGATGTCTAAGATTCTCCAATCAACTTTATCTTTGATAACTTCGTTGAATTTAGCGACCATTTTAGCATCATAGTCTTTGGTGTTCTTGTCTAATGGGAACATACCAGAAGCATCATTAGCACCGATAACCTTTTCACCAGTTAATAAGTAATGGAAATAGCCCGCTAAGGTGGTAGCAAAGACAATGTCTTTAACTTCTTTTTCGCCGTTAAGCATGGCTTGATAAATATGGGATACACTCCAACGTTGTGGGACATTGAAATTAAATAACTTAGATAATTGATCTTGTGCTTGTGGGCAAATTGTATTTTTCCAAGTACGGAATTCCGCTAATTGGTTGCCGTTTTTGTCAAAGACAAGATAACCGTGCATCATACCGGAAATACCAATCGCACCAACTTTTGCTAATGGACGACGATATTTAGTTTCAAATTTTTGTTTTAATCCAGCATAGCAATCCGCTAAACCGATTTTGGCTTGTTCTAATGTATAGATCCAAATGCCGTTTTTTAAAGTTGATTCCCAAGCATAGTCATTTGATGCGATGATTTCGTGATTTTCATCGAGCATGACAGCCTTAATGTTTGTGGAACCGAATTCAATACCAATTACACATTTTTCTAAAATCATATTGAGCCTCCATGATTATATATGAAATGATTCACCTTCTTTATACAAGAACGACGACATTTAATATATGACAAAACACAAATTCATGTCCGTTATTGTTGCGATTTTGTTACATTGAGAGGATTGACTTAAGATCCTTAATCGATAGAGATTTGATAGAGGAATCGTTATCAGAGATGACTTTATCAACGAGTTCTTTCTTCTCGTTTTGAAGATTGACAACCTTCTCTTCGATACTATTTTCAGCAATGAGTTTAATGACTTCAACGCTTCTTGTTTGACCAATACGATGCGCTCTATCGCTCGCTTGACTTTCAGCGGAATAGTTCCACCATGGATCGAGATGGATAACCACATCAGCGCCCACTAAATTGAGACCCGTGCCGCCTGCTTTTAAGGAAATAAGCACAATCTTATATTCTTCATCTTTATTGAAATCATTACAGATTCTGAGTCTTTCTTTCGCGGAGGTATCACCAGTAATCATAAAGTATTTGATACCCATCTTTTCAATTTCATCCTTAACGATGTTAAGCGCAGAAACGAATTGAGAGAAGATTAAGAAACGATGTCCATCTTTCATCTTGTCTTGAATGATATCTTTTAAAGCGGTAATCTTGCCTGATTCACCAGTAAAGTTATCAACGAATGTTGAAGGATCAACGCAGATTTGTCTAAGTCTTGTGATAATGGATAAGACTTCCATAATCTTAGAGCCACCCTCTTTAGATTTGAGTTGTTCTTTAGCTTGTAAACGGAAAGCATCATAGAGCTTCCTTTGCTCTTGACTCATTTCAGTGGTAATAATGACTTCATATTTTTCTGGAAGGTCTTTTAAGACATCTTCTTTTCTTCTTCTTAAAATGAATGGAGCGACTTTGTCTCTCACTATTTCATAGTATTCTTCGTTATGTTCATATGAATCTTTAAAATCTTCATAATCTAAAAGATAATGAGGCATTAAGAAATCGAAGATTGACCAAAGGTCATAGATATTGTTTTCAATTGGAGTGCCAGTTAACGCGATTGTGTGCAAAGCATTGATTTGCTTAACTGCCCCTGTCTTCTTTGCATGCATATTCTTAATGAATTGAGCTTCATCGAGGATGCACACATCAAAAGTAATATCAGTAAGGTTTTCGAATTCGTTTCTTAAAGAATCATAGGAAATGAAATAGACACCAAACTTGTCATTTTTAATCTTCTTAATAATCTTTTTGCGTTCCTCGACTGTACCAATGATAGCGAACACTGGAATATCACTAGCGAACTTGTTAAATTCACTGACCCAGTTGAACACTAAGGATTTAGGGGAAACGATTAAGATTGGTTTATCTTGTTTGATGGAATTAATAAAGGCAATTGTTTCAATGGTTTTACCTAAGCCCATATCATCAGCGAGGATACCGCCTAATGAATATTTATATAAAACGTTGAGCCATTTAACACCATCGATTTGATAGCTTCTGAGTTCACCATTAATCTTAGGAATCTCAATATTAGAAGTAGAGAAATTCTTTAATTCATTGAACACGTCATCTAAATAACTATCCATTGATAAGAAACTATTGTCCTTACCATAGGCTTTAAAGGCGTAGTAAAGAGGAAGTTCTTTTTTACTATGCAAAGAGTTCTCACTGATTAAATCTAAGTCTTTTGCGAGATTATAGAACTCTTTAGTGTCATCACTCATTAAGTTGATGAAGTTATCACCAATCTTAACGAATTTCTTCTTTCTCTTTAAGCCAATTAAAATGGTCTTAAGTTCTTCATCACTATAAATAGAACCATCCACTAAAACTTCAAGCATAGAGCCATCTTTCTTAATAGTGATGTTTGGTGAAGTAAATGATGAAGTCTTTCTAGAATCTAATTCCTTAGAGAAATAGACTTCTGCGACTTTTTGTAAGTTTTCTAGTGTGCTATTTAAGAAATCCCAGACTTGTCCACCATCACTTAAGACGTGGTCAAAGAAGCCATAGCTAGAGAGAATGTCTTGATAGTGTTT
>JAFZLN010000002.1 GCA_017551465.1 Bacilli bacterium | reverse complement strand
GAAGAGCGTTTCCGACTTTAATATCGACATTTTCACCGGAGACAACTTTATCTCCGACCTTCAAGCCTTGTGGGGCAAGAATGTATCTCTTTTCACCATCCGCGTACGCTAATAAACAAATGTTCGCGTTACGGTTTGGATCATACTCAACAGTCTTTACAACAGCAGGGATATTGTCCTTATTACGTTTGAAGTCAACTAAACGGTATTTACGTTTGTGACCTCCACCAATGTGGCGGCAGGTGATAACACCTTGATTATTTCTTCCGCCAGATTTGGATAAGCTGACTAATAAACTTTTTTCAGGAGTGCTTGTTGTAATTTCTTCGAATGTCGAGTTTGTCATTGCACGTCTACTTGGAGAAGTAGGCTTATAAGTTCTAATTGACATTACTTTGTCCTCCTATAGTTTGAGAATATGAACTTGTTATTCTCTGAATAAGTCGATTGCTTCACCACTTGCGATGGTTACAACCGCTTTCTTATAACCTTGGATACTACCGTGATAACGGGTTCCTCTGGTTGTGGCTTTTGGTTTGACGTTTAAGACTCTGACATCAACGACTTTCACTTGGAAGATTCTTTCAAATGCGAGTTTGACTTCGGTCTTGTTAGCGTCTTTGGCCACTCTCATTGTGACTTTGTTATTGTTTTGCATACCCGCCATACTCTTTTCAGTAATGACTGGTCTTAATAAAACTTCAAAGTCTCTTTCTGTTGGTTTTTGGAAGCTACTTTTTGGAGCTTCAACTTTTTTCTTGGCTGCCATAATTATTTAAGTGCCTCCTCGACTGTCTTAACAGCGGCTTCACTCATAACTAATTTTTCAGCGTTTAATAAGTCATAAACGGAAACGTTATCAGTGGTAACCACTTTTGCATAACCAACGTTACGCACGCTGGCGAATAAATTTTCATCAATTTCGCTGACAACTACGAGTGTTTTGACATCGCATTTGACGGCTTCGAGCATTTTGACAAATTCTTTAGTCTTCTTTCCTGCGAACTTGATTTCATCAATGATGACTAAGTCATCAGGAGTTTTGAGAGATAAAGCACTTCTCACTGCTAATTGATGTTCTTTTCTGTTTTGGCTTAAGGTGAAGTTTTGGTTACCAACTGGTCCAAAGACTGTTCCACCACCAACCCAGACAGGTGATCTAGAGCTACCAGCACGAGCTCTACCAGTACCTTTTTGTCTCCATGGTTTCTTTCCACCACCAGAGACTTCATGTCTAACCTTGGTCTTCGCAGTTGCTTGACGTTGGTTAGCTTGTTCGACTTGGACGGCGTTGAACATTGCTTGTTTGTGTGGTTCAATGGCGAACACTGAGCCAGCTAAGCTGATTTTTTTGACTTCTTCGCCAGCCATGTTAAGAACTTTAACGTTGACTGATTTCTTTTCTGCCATAAATCTGTTCTCCTTTCGTCCTATTCGCTTTTGGCTTCTTCAGCGACTGGAGCTTCTTCAACAGGAGCTTCGGCTTTAGGAGCCTCAACCTTCACTCTTTCGATTAAAGGTTTGACACTTGGTTTGTTTTTGACTGTCTTAACGCCAGAACGGATTGTGACGATACTCTTTTTAGTACCTGGTAATCCACCTTTAATTAAGATGTAGCCTTTTTCTGCATCAACTTTGACTACTAATAAGTTAAGTAATGTTGCAGATTTGTTACCGTGATGTCCAGACATGTGTTTGCCTGGCATAACACCGTGATTATAACGACCATTGTTTGCGAAGGAACCTTGTCCTCTGTGATAGCCACTACCATGTCCTTTTGGACCGATATGCATGTGCCATCTCTTAATGGTGCCACTATAACCGTGGCCTTTGCTTGTACCGATTACATCTACAATGTCACCAGCTTGGAATAAGTCAGCTTTGATGAGATCACCTAATTGGTAGGAACCCATTTCATCGCCTCTTAATTCTCTTGAGACATAATGTGGAACGGTATTTGCTTTCTTCGCAATGCCTTTTTCTGCTTTGTTAGCACGAGATTCTTTCTTTTCTTCGTAACCAACTTGGACTGCGACATAGCCGTCTTTCTCTAAGGTTTTAACTTGGGTAACAACGTTTGGTAAGACTTCGACGACTGTCACTGGGTATAAGGTACCATCTTCAGCGAAGACAGATGTCATGCCCATTTTACGACCTAAAATTGCTTTCATTTTGTCTTACCTCCTTAAAGTTTGATTTCGATATCTACTCCTGAAGGAAGATCTAGATTCTTAAGAGCATCTAAGGTCTCTTTCTTTGGATTTGTAATATCGATAATTCTCTTGTGTGTTCTGATTTCGAATTGCTCACGAGAATCTTTGTACTTGTGAACAGCTCTTAAAATGGTGAACACTTGTTTTTCCGTTGGTAGAGGGATAGGGCCCACAACGGTCGCCCCAGAGTTCTTCGCTACTTGAACGATTCTTGCAGCGGATTGATCAAGATTGACATGATCATACGCTTTAAGACGAACTCTAATCTTTGTAGTTTTTGCCATGAACTTTCCTCCTATATCACTTTCAGGCTTTGACTCAACCCCCTCGGAGCGAATTACCAGATACACCTTCATGACAACGCCTGTGGGTGTGTCTGCAACCTCGCACGTCAACGCGGGCAGTCAACGTTCAAATACTACCTCTACGCATATATGTGTGTCAATAAATAAATTAAAAATTTTTATAAGAAAGAAATACGCACAAAAAAATCACCTCAAATAACTGAAAATTTATGATCATTTAGTTACTTTTAGTGATTATTTTTGCTAATTTTTGCTATTTTTTACGGTTTTTTTTGCCTAAAAACTGAGAAATTTTAAAATTGTGATAATAAATATTTTTAATAACATAGTTATTAATTAAAATTATTATTTCACATCTCTCTTGATGAAGATTAAGGAACCAAATCCGAAGAAAATTCCGGTGTATCCAAGGTTAGAAACTATACCACCAGCGAATTGCAAATCCGAAACAATCAATTTTCCATGTGAAGTAATTTCAGGACTTGCTAAAACTTGAATTGGATTTAAGAACATTAAAGCATCTCTTGATTCTGGGACTACTGCATATAAAACTGGTCCAATAATCGCAAGAAGAATTAAAGGTAAAATTGTTAATGGAATTGATGGTCCAACGTTTCTTAATAAAGTGGAAACAAAGACTGTAAATGAAGTGATAGAAATATACACTAACACAGCAATTACGGTAGTTTTGCCTATAAATTCAGGAGAACAAATACCTGCTGAACCTGAAGAACCAAGTGACGCCATAGTAATTCCGTTTGGATCAAATCCGCCACAAATTGTGCCTAATAAACAACATAATCCAACATATGTAAATAATAAGGATAATCCAATGACTAAACCGGATAAGAATAATCCAAAATAGATCTTGAATTTGGAATTTCCTGCAATGATTTTGTTACGAATAATGCCGTGCGAAAATTCCAAAACAGTAAATGTAATTAAGTTGATTGGAATTGCTAAACCAAAGTTTGAAGTTGGAGTAAAGGACACCAAATACATTGTTTGGCCAGTACAGAATTTATATCCGTACTCAGATGAACCAACTGCATAATCAATCAATAAGAAGATTACCATCATCATAACTGCGACTGCCGCGCCGACGATTAAAGTAATTCTAAATGTTAAATCTTTTCTTAACTTGAAGAAGAAGGCTCTAAATAAATTTCCCATTATTCATTACCTCCATTCACAAGATTGAGATAGTATTCTTCAACACTTTCGT
>JAFZLN010000163.1 GCA_017551465.1 Bacilli bacterium | reverse complement strand
TCTATTGATAGATATAGTAACGGCTTATTATTAAAACCAATCCTTAGAAAAGCCACTGACACAGATATCAAATTATCCGAAATCAATCAAAAGGACGCTGTCTTTGCTTTAGAAATTTGCGAAGCCGAAGTTAAGAAATTGAACCTTGATATGAATTTAATCTCTTGTGAATACACATTAGATAAATCCAAGGTCTTATTCTCCTATTTAGCGGATGATCGTGTCGATTTCCGTGAACTTCTCAAAGTTTTAGCGTCAAAACTACATACACGTATCGAATTAAGACAAATTGGTAGCAGAGATAAAGCCAAAATGATTGGTGGTCTTGGTGTCTGTGGTTTACCTCTTTGCTGCTCCACATTCTTAAATGAATTCGATGGTATTTCCATTAATCGAGCAAAGAATCAAATGCTCGCAATTAACATTCCTAAGTTAAGTGGACAATGTGGCAAATTAATCTGCTGCTTAAAGTATGAAGATGATTCTTATACCGAAGAAAGAAAGAAATTCCCAGAATTAGGCACCAAAGCCTTTATTGACAAAGTCGAATATACAGTCACTAGTATCAATATTCTTTCTCGCATTGTGAAGATTGAAAACGAAGAAGATATTAAGTTCCTTCCTTTGGAAGATTACTATAAACAAGTCGGTGCGAATAGGGTGAAAGAAAAACGCTATGAAAAGAAGTAAATCCTACGATAAAAACAATTTACTCATCTATCTCATAGCGACGCCAATTGGCAACCTCAAAGAATTCTCTCCTCGTGCGATTGAAATCGTGAGTGAAGCCGATATCGTGGCCGCTGAAGATACACGCAACGCTTACGACTTGTTAGCCCGTTTTAATATTAAGAAAGAATTATATTCTTTAAGAGAACATAATGAAAAAGAGGCTAGTAAACATCTTGTCTCTTTAATCCAAGCCGGTAAGAAAGTTGTTTATATGTCTGATGCTGGCTATCCAGGTATTAGTGATCCTGGTTATTTATTAGTGCAAGAACTGATTGCTAATGATATTTGTGTTTCCACTATTTCTGGCTCATGCGCTTTCATTAACGCTTTAGTGGCCTCTGGCTTAGAAACAAAGCACTTTTTCTTCTATGGATTCTTATCCGCAAAAGATAATGAAGCTAAAGAAGAGATTAATAACTTAAAAGCTCTTAGAAACACTTTGATATTTTATGAAGCTCCTCATAGAGTGATGAGAACTTTTAATTTATTAAAGGAAGGTTTAGGAAATCGCAAAGCTTGTTTAGCTAGAGAATTAACAAAACTTAACGAAGAATACATTCGTGGCACCCTTGAAGAGCTCTGTGACTTAGAAGAAGAAACTCTTAAAGGTGAAATGGTCATAATCGTCGAAGGAAATAACGAAGAAGTACTTATAAATGACGAGGAAATAATGGCCCGTGTCGCTTATTTTACAAATTTAGGTCTCTCACAAAAAGATGCAGTTAATGTCGTCAGTGAGGAATTCAAAATCAACAAGAATTACATCAAGAAACTACTATTTTAAATCGTATGGATATCGTATTTGCTAAAGATAAAAACAAAAAGCCAAATCCATTTTTAGAATTATGGAAAAAACTTGTTAGTAAGGTCAAACACATTCGTCTTACAAACACTTTCTATTATTTTCTAATTCTCATTGCTATTAGCATTGGCTTTTATATGTTGATGCTTGTTCAAAACGAGTTCTCTTTAGCTTATGGTGGTGATTATAGCGCACAATATATCCCTATGGGATATCATATCTGGGACTATTATCATGATTGGATTAAAACTGGTCACTTCACTTTATGTGATTCAGAGCTCTATTTAGGCGCTAACTCATTTGGCTCTAATGCCTATTATGGTTTATTCTCACCATTTAACATCATTATCGTGATTTTGCCACGCGTAATGGTTCCACAAAGTGTCGCCATTGCGTCCATGATTAAACTTGCTTGCGCAGGTGTATTCTTCTCACTCTATGTGAAGAAAGCTTTTAAGGTCAAAGAATCGGTTTCATTTATATGTGGTATTGCTTATGCCTTCTGCGGTTGGGGTGCCTTCTACCTTTGGTATAACAACTATCAAGACATATTAGTGTTCTTACCACTTGTACTATGGGGTATTGAAAACACTCTTCAAGAAGAAAAACCATGGTTATTAGCGTTAGGTGTTTGCTTACTTGCGATTTGTAACTATGTGTTAATGGTTCCTTACCTTATTACAACTTTCTTCTATGCGATGTTCCGTTTCTTCCAAAGAATTAGACAAAACGCCGCGGTTAAAAACCTTAGACTATTAGGTTTAGGTTTTGTTGGATATGCAGTCGGCTTAATGATGGCTTCGCTTGTTTTTATACCAGCATTTATGGCGACAATGACATCACCAAAACTTGATGGATATTCATATTTTGGTGAATTAAAGAAGCTATTAGTCGCAAAAGACTTCAAAGGTTTCTTTGAATTATTGTTCTCTTGGGGAAAAGCCCCTGACCAACATGGCAGAGTCTATAAAACACGTCTATATTACCCAATTATCGAATTCTTCTTCCCTCCAACAACTTGTCGTTCATTACCAACCTTAGAGTTAAATAACTGGGACTTTGATGATATTGCTGTTTCTTTATGGTGCTATATACCATTTATCATGTTCTTAGTGCCCGCTTTAATTCAGTCAGGTAAAGAAAAGAAATGGTCGCATTACATCGCTTTAGCGTTAATTCTTTTATCATTATTCACTCCATTTATGTATTTCTTAACGATGGGTATGACAAATGCCTACGCTAGATGGACATTAATCGTTCCAACGGTTTTAATCGCTTATGTTGGCATTTATCTTGATAAGATTCCTAACGTCGCTAAATGGCATATCCATATTGGTTATGCATTTGCCTTAACTGGTATTATTGCTTCTTGGGTTTTAACTGAAAAATTAGCGGTTAAAAATCCTAACGGAAATGGTGAATTAATTTATCGTTTCGTTGAAGGCGAATTTAATTTCACCACCTTAGCGTTCATTCTCGAATTAGCGTACACCACAATCATCTATATCACCTTATTATTGCTATATAACAAGAAAGCATTCTATGTTGTTGTAACCGCGATTGTTTCTGTTGAGGCTATAGCCGTCGGTAACTTTGTTACCTGTGGTCATGGTTATGACACTGCACACAACAATGGCTATCAGACAAATGAAAGATTTAGACAAGTTTTAACAAAAGTGCAAAAGACTGATAAATCATTCTATAGAATGTATACCTCTATCGGTGATGCTTGGAGTATTAACAACCGTTTTATCAACGGCTATAACTCGGTAAGTTTCTTCCACTCCTTATATAACTTCGAAGTCGATGATTTCACCATGTGGACTGGCTTAAGAGATGGTCATAAAGCGGTCGCTGGTAGCTACCGTGGTAAATACCAAGACTTAGATAATTTACTTGGACTTAAATACTATTTCATCAGCAAACAAAAGAGCATGTACACCAATATCGAAAAATACAATGAAGGTGGATATCTCGCTAACGTCCCTCATGATTTTGATGAAATGACTGATTTAGAAACAGCGGAATATAAGGTTTATCAAAACAAGAATCTTAATGGCTTTGGCCATGCTTTTGACACCATTTACGATGGTATCTTAACGCAAGATGCCGCGAGATTTGACATTACCTGTGTAAAGAACGGCATTAGCCTTTCTACCGCGGCAATGTTATCAGAAGAAGATGCCAAAGAAATTGAAGGTGATGGCATTACCTTATTAAGCGACAAACCAGAAATTAGCAGCGTTAAAAACCTATACATAGGTATCAATTATAAGCACAGCGTTTATCATGTCGGTGATTACGCTAAAAACTATAATTTTGAAAAGATTCCTACTATCGATACAGATTTTGAACCTGTCACAACATATGAAGATGGCGAGACAATGAAGTATTTCGCTATCTATACTCCTACCGCCGAAGGTGAGCCATTATTTAAAGAAGGTACATCTTTATATATTCGTGCCCCATTCTCTGGCTCTAGAAAATACAATTTCTATTTCATCGATAAAGATAACAAGATCTTCATGATGGACGCTCACGATGATGATACAAGTGACAATACTGCTTATATGCGTGGCTTCTACGTGAAGAGAGATTGCTATAAGCTTGCGGTATGTGGCAAATACTTTGAAAGTTATACTTCTGATAGTAACATTCGTCTCTTCGCGGAAGATATCGCTGATTATCGCGCTAGATGGGATAAATTAAATGCTAATCCAGTGACTGATGTTAAATACAGTGCGGATAAGTTCACATTTAAGACTAATTATGATGCAAATAAACTCGTTGTTTCCTATGTTGCGTTTGATGCTGGTTGGAAAATAAAAGCCACCAATAACGTCACAGGTAAAGTCGAAGAGATTAAAACATATAACGCTAACGGAGGCTTTGTTTCCTTCTTAGCAAAAGCTGGTGATTACTCATATGAAATGGTTTATAAGACACCATATTTGAATATTTCTTATCTTGCTTCAACTGTAGCGGTTATGGGATTCTTTGTCTCATTACTTGGCTATCATATCTACCAAGAAAAGAAGAAAACCCACTATTTCTACGCGCCATATAGAGAAAATTAATATCTATTTTCTCTTGCAATTATTAGGCGCTCTCTACTAAGATAGTAAAGGTTTTTTCAAGGAGGGCCTCATTTATGAACATTCGTAACATTGCAATCATCGCACACGTTGACCATGGTAAAACTACATTAGTTGACCAACTTTTAAAATCCTCTGGAACCTTCCGTGATAACGAAGAAGTTAATGAAAGAGCGATGGATAGTAACGATATTGAAAGAGAAAGAGGCATTACCATCCTTGCTAAGACAACTTCCATTATCTATAAAGACACAAAAATCAACATTCTTGATACTCCAGGACACGCCGACTTCGGTGGTGAAGTTGAAAGAATTATGAACATGGTTGATGGCTGCTTATTATTAGTGGATGCTTTTGAAGGCACCATGCCTCAAACAAGATTCGTTTTAAAGAAAGCCTTACAAGCACACATCAAACCAATCGTTGTTATTAACAAAGTTGATAGAAATAACATTGATATTGAACGTACACTCGATGAAGTCTTAGAACTCTTCATTGAATTAGGCGCTCCTGATGAATTCTTAGAATTCCCAGTTATCTATACTTCTGGTCTAAAAGGCACCTCCTCTTTAGAGGCTAATGTCAGCACACAAAAACCAGGTATGGAACCAGTATTAGACACGATTATTAAAGAAATTCCTGCTCCAAAAGCAGATGTTAACGCTCC
>JAFZLN010000162.1 GCA_017551465.1 Bacilli bacterium | reverse complement strand
GGGCAAAACTATAAGTTTTACCTCCACCCCAGACTATCTGGGGGTTTTAACTCGCTCATCGTTCGCACGATGGCTCAGACAAAAAAGCAGCGGTTTTACCCACTGCAATTTGTCTTAATTAGTTATTTATTGATCAACGTCTGCGTTATTAGTTTTTTTGCGTTTTTTTGATTTGATAATTCCTGCGCGTACGCATAGTACAAGCAGCACACAACAAGCAACCACTGCTACAATACCAACCATTTCAAGAATGTAGATGGTTTGTGCATAAGTGCCACCAAGGTAACTAAAAGCAAGGCCAACAATGAAACCGGGTGCAAGAAGCGCAACAAAAAATGTTATAGCTGCTATTGCTAACAATATTTCAATTACTGAAAATACACTTTGTGCTTTTGACTTTTTCATATTTATCAGTTCTTTTCTTGGCTACATCATAACATTTTTATTAATGTCATGCAAATTGGCCCCACTATAGATAAGCAATTTCGTTTTGTTTTTTGCGAGCAAAGAGCTTTATCACAGCGTCTTTGACGTTGGTTTTGCCATCAATAATTGCGGCGACTGTATCAATAATTGGGAGTTGTAAATCGTATTTCTTTTCAAGTTCAAGTGCGGCATCTAAGGAGTTGAGACCTTCAATAACCATACCAACTTGTTCTTTTGTTTCTTCTAACGAATAACCTTGGCCTAATAGATAACCCGCTTTATGGTTTCTAGAGTGGACACTAGTGGCAGTCACAACGATATCACCAATACCAGTTAAGCCAGAGAATGTATTAACATTCGCACCCATCGCTAAACCAATCTTAGTGATTTCTCTGAGGCCTCTAGTAATTAAAGCGGCTTTCGCGTTATCACCAAAGCCTAAGCCATCACTCATACCCGCGGCAAGCGCGATAATATTCTTAAGCGCACCACATAATTCAACACCTAAAATGTCTTGGTTTGTATAAACTCTTAAACATTTCGAAGAATAGAAGATGTCTTGAATCTTCTCCGCGATTGGAAGTCTTTCACAAGCGGAAACGATTAATGTTGGTAAACCAATTGCCACTTCTTCAGCATGTGTTGGGCCGCTTAACGCCACAACTGGAAGGTCATTACCTTTTAAAACATCATGAATAATTTCACTAGTGGTCATTAGAGTGCCCTTCTCAATGCCTTTTGCGACCGTGACGATAATTTGGTTAGGTTGGAAGTATTTCTTCGCTAGCGCGGTCGTATCGCGCACATAAACGGAAGGCACAGCCATAACGATGACGTCTTTTCCTTCCACTGCTTCTTCGATACTGCATGTATATAAAATTCTTTTATCAACTTCAACGCCTGGTAAGTTCTTATGTTTATGGGTTTTCATTAAGTTATTCACTTCTTCAGGAATTCTGGACCATAGCATTACTTCATGACCAATTCCTACAAGGAGGTTCGCTAATGCGGTACCCCATGTACCAGCGCCTAATATACCAATTCTTTTCATATTTAGTTCCCTTTTGAATAATAATACCATATCACAATGATGTTCTATAAACTATGCTTACTTGTAGACGCGCATGTTTTATTCAACTATTTTAGAGATTTGTAACTAAGAATATTTATATTCTTTTTTTGCCCATTGCCTCTATTCTTCGTGCTTGTTTTGTTTGTAGTGGTATTGTAATATGAAGACAGATAACTTTTCATAAGGAAATCGCAATTATAATGAAAGGAGCATTTCATAATGAAAAAAATCAAACTTTTTGCTATGATTTCAACCATTTTAGCAATGGGTTTAGTCGCGTGTAGTGGCGGCGGTGAATCGTCTAAGCCTGCCTCAAATCCAGGCAGTTCTGATAACACACCAAGCGTGACAACAAGTTCTACTTCAAGCGTGCCTGATGAATCAACAAGTAGCAATCCAAGCACTTCTAGCTCAACACCAGCATCAACAAGTAGTTCAGCAACATCAACATCATCAACACCAGCACAACAAGGTCAAATGGCTGTTAATGCTCTTGATGTTATTAAAGAAGGAGAAAAAGTCTACCTTAAAATCGGCGGTACAATTTCTGGATACGCAAATGCCGATGCAATGAAAATGGCCTTCGGTCTTCTCGATGCTATCCCAGCGCAAGGTGCCACAGCTGAATGGTTACTCGGTTCTGCAGAACCAGCCGACGCTGACTACAAGTATGCACCAACAGTTAATGCTACTGCTGGCACATTCGAATTAAAGGTCGATGTCTCAGTCGTTACAACAATTAAAGCTGGTGTCTACACAATCTATGTTGGTGCAAAAGGCGCTTATGCCGCTGTTGGCACACAAGATGTCACAATGGGCACTGGTAAAGAAATCCTTAGTGGCTATAGATGGTATATTCGTGGCGATAAAGGCGCTCTCGCAATGGACGAACTTCCACCAATTGAATTAACAGTTTCTCGTATTGAAGTTGAAAACGACCACGTTTATCACTATATTGGTGGCGCTCTCAATACTGCTAAATTAGCAAAAGCTGACTTCTTAGCGAAACATCCATACGTTCAATATGAAGCCACCACTGTTGGTTGGAAACAAAACGTTATGGGTTCTTCCACAAAGACAGATTTAGTTACTACTGTTGTGGACGCTCAAGAAAACGCTTTAATTAAGGTTGATATCACATCATTACCAGCTAATGGTTATAACATTAAGATCAATCTTTCT
>JAFZLN010000161.1 GCA_017551465.1 Bacilli bacterium | reverse complement strand
TTCAATTATTTTTCTTGATTTTTAATAGTTAAACTCCTTCTTAATATTTTTATTAACGATGATGTTAAGTCCATCTAGATTGAGATTCTTATCATAGATAAAACTTTCACCAAGTATTTCTTTTACATAAACTGCACCACCACCAGTAAGGATATGCTTACATGGGTAGCCGATTTCTTTTTCAATACGGTTGATTAAGCCCAAAATCATATCAGCGTGACCATAGGTAATGCCCGCATTCATAGAACTAAGAGTATTCTTAGCTAAGATTGATTTAGGAGCGATAAGACTAACTTCTGGAAGTAAGGCTGCTTTATTAGATAAAGATTCAGCGCTTAATGTTAATCCTGGCATAATTAGGCAAGAACAGAATGTTCCTGTTTTATCGAGCAATAAAATCTTACTCGCAGTGCCTAAATCAGCGATGATACATGGATAATCATATTTCTCTTTCGCGCCCACTAAATCGGCAATTAAGTCATTACCAATTTCACTAGGATTATCAACTTTAATGGATAAGCCTGTTTTAGTACCTGGACCAATTAGGATTGGTTCAATGTTAATTAAGCTTTTTAAAGCGTTTAAGATTGATAAGTTGATTTGTGGAACAACTGAAGAATAGATGATGTTGCTAACATCATTTAAATCGATATTAAGTTCATTAATCTTGTTTTTGAAAAGATGATAGAACTCATCTTCTGTTAATTTAACATCAGTGTTAAAAGTCATGCGTTCGAAGAGAACGTTATTTTTATAAACACCAATACCAATTGTGGAATTACCAACATCAAAA
Source organism: Bacilli bacterium (assembly GCA_017551465.1). Classification (GTDB taxonomy): domain Bacteria; phylum Bacillota_I; class Bacilli_A; order RFN20; family CAG-826; genus RUG14515. The sequence continues at coordinate 7,285 of JAFZLN010000161.1, read as the reverse complement.
CAAATGTTCATATCTTCTCCTAGATAGCCACGATATTAACGATACGGTTTTTAACAACGATGATCTTTTTGATTTCTTTACCTTCGATGTTACGTTTCACGCCATCAAGGGCTAACGCTGCGGCTTTCACCACTTCATCATCTTCATCTTTAGCGATTTCTAGTTCGCCTCTGACCTTACCGTTAACTGAGACACCCATCTTAATGGTGTTGAGCACTAATTTATTTGGATCATATTTTGGCCATTCCGCAAAAGCGATTGTGTCATTATGACCAAGTAATTGCCACATTTCTTCACCGATATGTGGAGTGATACAAGAGATGAGTTTAACAAAACCTTCCGCCATCTTTCTATTGAGTTTGTTGACTCTATAGACTTCATTGATGAAAATCATCATTTGGCTAATTGCGGTATTGAATGAAAGGTTTTCATAGTCTTCAGAAACTTTCTTTACTGTTTGGTTATATACCAAATCAAGTTCAGGAACTTCTTCATCAGTTAAAATATTATTTTCAATAATAATACGATAGACTCTTTCTAAGAATTTATGAGCGCCTTCCACACCTTGATTAGACCAAGGTTTACTGGCTTCAAGTGGGCCCATAAACATTTCATACAAACGGAGAGTATCCGCACCATATTGTTCACAGACATCTAATGGGTTAACAACAAATTCTGGATAACGTTTACCCATCTTAATGTTATTAGCGCCTAAAATCATGCCTTGGTGAACGAGTTTCTTAAATGGTTCATCAAAGCTGATATAGCCTTTATCATAAAGATATTTGGTCCAAATACGGGAATAGATTAAGTGACCGACGGCGTGTTCTGGACCACCGATATATAAGTCAACTGGTAACCAGTGATCGGCGAGTTTCTTATCACAGAACATCTTGTCATTGTGTGGGTCAACATATCTTAAGAAGTACCAAGATGAACCCGCACTACCTGGCATAGTAGATGTTTCACGTTTACCGTGAAGACCATTATGGTTATATTCTTTCCATTCTTTAGCGTTTTCTAATGGCGCTTGACCGTTATGACCTTTATAGTCATCAAGTTCTGGAAGAACAAGTGGTAATTCATCATCATCTAAAGCATGGACTTCACCATTATCTAAATGGACAACAGGGACTGGTTCACCCCAGTATCTTTGTCTAGCGAAGATCCATTCTCTAAATTTATAGTTAACTTTCTTTTCGCCGATACCTTTTTCTTTTAAGAAATCAATCATCGTATTGATGGCGTCTTCTTTATTCATGCCATTAAGGAAGCCTGAATTAATGTGTGTACCATCTTCTTCATAAGCTTCTTTAGAGATATCCCCACCTTCTAAGACTTGGATGATATCTAAGTTATATTTTTTAGCGAAAGCATAGTCTCTACTATCATGGGCTGGGACCGCCATAATGGCGCCAGTACCATAACTAGATAAGACATAGTCAGAAATATAGATTGGCACTTTCTTACCATTAGCAGGGTTAATTGCATAAGCACCAGTAAAGCAACCAGTCTTTTCTTTATTTAAAGAAGTTCTTTCAATTTCACTCTTTTTGCTCGCTTCTTCAATATAAGCAAGAACGGCACTTTCTTGTTCTTTGCTCATAATCTTTTTGATTAAAGCGTGTTCTGGAGATAAGACACAATATGTGCATCCGAATAATGTATCCGCACGTGTTGTGAAGACAACGAATGATTCATTTGTGTCGGCGACTTGGAATTTAATTTCCGCACCAATAGATTTACCAATCCAGTTTCTTTGGATTTCTTTAGTACTTTCTGGCCAATCAATTCTATCTAAGCCTTCAAGTAATCTTTCAGCGAACTTAGGTTGGTCAATAACCCATTGTTTGAGATTCTTTCTAATAACAGGATAGCCACCACGTTCACTCTTACCGTCGATAACTTCATCGTTACTTAAAACAGTACCGAGTTCTTCACACCAGTTAACTGGCATATCAATGTATTTAGCGTAGCCATCTTTAAATAGGCCTTTAAAAATCCACTGTGTCCAATGATAGAACTTAGGATCACTAGTGAGGATGACTCTATCCCAGTCATAGTCAAGGCCGATATGCTTTAATTGTTTTGTAAAATATTCAATATTTTGTTGGGTAAAACCTTCTGGGTTATTACCTGTTTGGATAGCGTATTGTTCCGCTGGTAAGCCGAATGAGTCATAGCCGATTGGATGAAGGACATTAAATCCTTGCATTCTTTTCATACGGCTGATGATATCGGTCGCGGTATAGCCTTCTGGGTGACCAACATGTAAGCCGACACCACTTGGGTAAGGGAACATATCTAATGCGTAGAATTTAGGTTTACTAAAATCCCAGACATCAGTCTTAAATGTTTGGTGTTCTTCCCAATATTTTTGCCACTTGGCTTCGATTTCACGATGATTGAATCCCATAATACATTCTCCTTTCAGAAGGTTACTTGTTAAGTAACGCCTTATAAAGTTTAATGTATTCTAAGGTACTCTTCAACCATGAATTATCAGTATTCATAGCGTTTTTCATCAATTGATGAAGTAGTTTCTTGTTATTATAGACGTCATAAGCGTAGTGAGAAGTACGTGTCATCTCATAAACACTATAGGCGTCAAAACCAAAGCCGTTACTTGTTTCAGCGTTATTTCCATCATAGCAAATAACACTGTCTTTTAAGCCACCTGTTCTACGAACAATTGGTAATGTGCCATAACGTTGGGCAATCATTTGGCCTAAGCCACATGGTTCGAATAACGATGGCATGATGAAGAAGTCAGAGGCAGCGTAAACCTTATGAGCAAGGTTATCGCTATAGCCGATAAATAGGCCAATGCGGTCTGGATATCTTCTCTTTAATTCTTCCCACTTTTGTTCGTATTGATGTTCACCACTACCGAGCATAAAGATATTAGCGCCTCTTGCGATTAATTCTTCAATCGCTGGGAAGATGATATCAAAACCTTTTTGCCAGGTAATACGTGTCACTAAGGAATATAGAGGGGCTTTAGGATTCTTGATGCCATATTGGTAGCATAAAGCTTCCTTATTAGCCTTCTTACCACTGACGAGATTCTTCGCAGTGTATGCTTGAGCGATTTGTTTATCATTTTCAGGATTAAATTCTAAATAATCAATACCGTTTAAGATACCAGAGAAATCCCATTCTCGATATCTAAGAACTTGATCTAATCCCATACCACCTTCAGGAGTTAATAACTCTAAATGGTGAGTTGGGGAAACGGTTGTGATTTTATTAGAATAAACAATACCTGCTTTTAAAGTGGATACTTGGTCTTTGAAACGGACAGAACCATTATCAAAGTATTCGTCTGTTAAGTTATAGAAATCACCTAAGGTGAACTTAGGCATTAAGCCTTGGAAGGCTGGGTTATGGATGGTAAAGACAAATTTTGTTTTAGCAAATTTATCACGGCATTCTTCATCCACGCGTAATAAACATGGGAGCATGCCTGCTTGCCAGTCATGGACATGGATGATGTCTGGACGGGCACGCTTAGATAATAAGAACTGTTTGACCGCCATCGTAAAGAAGGCGAATCTTTCGCCATCATCAAAGTCACCATAGATGTGACCTCTTTCGAAATATTGTTGATTTTCAATAAAGTAATAATTGATACCTTCGGTGACGATTTGATAAACGTCGACTGTTTGCTTTCTCCAAGACATATGTGTCTTATAAGAAGCGGCTTTTTTAAGAGCTTTATCAGAGATCTGACGACGAATCGAATCGTAGAAAGGTAAAAAGATAGAGACGTCTTCCCCCATCTTCACTAATTCTTTAGAAAGGGAATAGACGACATCAGCAAGACCACCCGTTTTACAGAATGGGCGGGCTTCACTAGCAACCATGACTATTTTCATTTTAGATATTTGCTCCGAAACTGATATACATGTAGTGATCTTCTTCGCCAGCGACATCGCGGACTTCTTTGATTTGCACTTTCTTATCCGCGACGACGTATTGGAGATGACTACCTTTACCGACTTTAGTACCACTGAAGAGGATGCAGTCTTTAACTACTGCGCCTTCTTCGACAATGACATCACGAGAAAGGATGGAGTTAATAACGGTACCTTTAATTGTGGAACCATTAGAAATAAAGGAGTTTTTAACTTCCGCTTTTTCTCCATATAAGGCTGGAGGGGTATTATGAGTAGTTGTATAAATTGGCCAATCTTCTTTGAAGAGTTGTTTTCTGACTTCATAAGATAATAACTCTGTGGAATATTTAACAAAGTTATCAAAGTCTAAGATAGGCGCGACATAACCATCAAAGGAGAAGGCGTTGACTTCATATAAGCCATTCGTCGCACAGTAATTGACCAAATCACGAATATTAAATAAGGTGGAAATTTCTCTTGTCTTGTTAACAAGTTGACAGAATGTTCTGTAGTTGAAGATAAATGTTTCTAAGGAAATCATCGCTTCTTTTGCGGTGCCCATATTAACAGAGAAGTTTTTGACTAACTTGTTTTCTGTTTTAATAACATCGCAGTTTAAGAATTCTTCTTTAGCGTTCTTCACTTTCTTATAGATAAGAGAGATTTCTCGCCCTGATTCGATATGTTTTTCAATATAGTCTCTAAAATCAATAGACATGAGGAAGAAGGCAGGAGCGACGACGACATAGTCGGCGTTGATGTCTTCAAAGTGTAATCTATTGCTTAATAAGTTATTAACGTCAGTATTGAACTTTCTACTTGGAACATTTTCGTTATAGAAAAGTCTAATGTTACCTGTTTTAGTGTTGTTAACCCAAATAGAACCGTCTCTGACGTGAGAGACGACAGAGTGGAGGGTACGGTCAATAAGAATACCGACATTATCAATGCCAGAGTTAGAGAAGTTAGATAATGTGAAGTCCATTAAGCCATATCTTCCTAAGAAAGATACTGTACCAATTGGACGCTTCTCAGTGAGTTTACCTAATGAAGGAGCATCATGTAAATTACAAAAACCATAGACTTTTGCCATATTAGTGAGACACCTTTCCGCCAACTAAGGCAATTTCTTTACTATTTGCGTTAACGACAACACCACTTTCAATTGTGGTATTAGGCGCAACAATTGCGTTATAAACTTTCGCACCACGTTTAATGGTACTACCTTCCATGACGACGCAGCGGTCAACCACGGCATCTTCTTCAATTAAGACTTCGTTAGAAATAACAGAAGAAGTAACGTTACCTAAGACAATTGCGCCTTGGTTACAAATCGAAGATTTAATGGATGCTTCTTTACCTAAATAATGAGGTAATGAATATGTATCTTCGGTGTAGATTCTAGTACTTCTATCACCATGGAAATGTAAATCACTTCTATCTAAAGCAACGTCCATATTAGCTTCATGCAAGGAATCTAATGTACCAACGTCTCTCCAATAGCCTTTAAATCTATAGGCTTGAAGTTTTAAACCATCATTGAGCATGGCGGGGATGATATCACCACCGAAATCATGGTTTGTATCTAATGCTTTATCAGCGATTAAGTATTTTCTTAAAACTTTCCAAGTAAAGACATACACACCCATAGAGGCTAAATTGCTCTTTGGTTTCTTTGGTTTTTCTTGGAATTCAGTAATACGGTCAGTTTTATCAACCGCCATAATGCCAAATCTACTAGCTTCTTTTGGATCAACTTCAATAACGGAAATGGTCGCATCCGCTCCACTATCAACGTGAAGGTCAATCATTTCGTTATAAGTGGTTTTATAAATATGGTCACCTGAAAGGATTAAAACATAGTCAGGATCAAGACCATCTAAGAATTCAATGTTTTGGGTGATAGCGTCAGCGGTACCTTTATACCAGTTAGCGCCTTCATCTGTTTGACGAGGGGCAATAGAAGTAAGAAGGGCGTGGACACCATTAAAGCCCCATTTTTCACCATTACCGATATAACTATCGAGAAGGGTTGGTTCATATTGGGTTAAAACACCAATTTTATTGATACCCGTATTAGCGCAGTTACTAAGAGGGAAATCAATAATTCTGTATTTAGCCGCAAAAGAGACTGCAGGTTTAGCCATTTTTTTAGTTAAAAGACCTAATCTTGTCCCTTTGCCGCCGGCAAGTATCATTGCTACGACATTATGTGACATAATATGCTCCTTTTATGTTCATAAAAAATTATAACACTGCGCACGCGTAGTTTAAAAACATTTTTGCTACTTTTATATAACTTGTTATAATAGCGGCATGAAAGTCCCAGTAGACCGTCGTAGAACTATATTAATCTTTGTAATCGCGGATCTCTTATTCGCAGTTGCTCTATTCCTATCTTGTATGCAACTATTCCTTTTCCAGAGATGGGGAGTGATTCAAATACTCATTATTATCCTTTATGTTGGGACAAGTATTGGTATGTTATTGCTTGCTTTATTACGTAATTTCTACGTTATTGAAAGTAAGTTTCTCGTCCAAGTTAGAGCGTTTAAAGAAGCCTATTTCTACTACAATGATGTAGTGTATATCGATAAGGAACAAGCGGAAAAGAAAAGAACACTTGCGTTCTACACTAATAAGGGACATGTTAAGTATTTGCCTTTTGATAGGAACGGAGAAATCTATAAGGTAATGCTTAAAAGATGCAACAATCTCATCGATAAAGAAGAATTTAAGAAACGTCATCCAAACGTTAAAATCTAAAACAAATAGAGGTTAAATGATATCGACCTCTTTTTTGTTCCACTACAACTAAGTGAAAATTTTGATTTTCAATGAATAGATAAAAAACAAATTTCTTGTTGCTATGGTTTTTATCTTATGATAATATTAATCGGCAACAAATCAGGAGGACGATGATATGTCAAGAGTTTGTCCAGTATTAGGAAAAGGTCCATTAAGCGGTAACAACCGTTCCCACTCTTTAAGAGCTACACGTCGTAGATGGAACACCAATCTTCAAGTTCGTACCGTCGTTGTTGATGGCAAAGAAATGCGTATTCGTATGTCTACAAGAGCATATCGTAGCCTCAATAAACAATATAAGGATCGCTAATCTTTTACTAAAAAGACAAGATATAAAAAATGACTCGAAATCGAGTCGTGTTTTTTTTTATTGTAAAGATGTTTTTCCCGTCTTCAAACTTATAAGAAACATCATCCATGCTTTTCTTAACCATGTATATACCCAGCCCGCCGATCTGTCGTTCTTCGGCAGATAACGTAATGTCCGGGTCTTCCTTGGCCAACGGGTTATACGGCATTCCACTATCGATAAAAGTCAGCATTACTGCCAGAGGATCCTCTTCAACTTCCATACGGAT
>JAFZLN010000012.1 GCA_017551465.1 Bacilli bacterium | reverse complement strand
TGAAACATTTTATAACTGTGTTATAAGTATTATGTGAATACTATTAAGTAAAGTAAAGTTGACACAAATAGTTGGCATTTAATCAAAAATGCTTTAAGATAGATACCACAAAGGGAGGTCTTTATATGACCATTGGTGAAAAGATAGTTCACTTAAGAATCGTTAATAACATTTCTCAAGAAGAACTAGCAAAGATTTTAAAAGTATCTAGACAATCTATGTCTAAGTGGGAAAACGGTGAAAACCTTCCTCCACTTACTGCGATTAAAGAACTATGCGCTATTTTTAAAGTAACCGCTGATGAATTAATTGACGATAACATTGTCATTCATAAAGGTTACAAATTAGAATTACCAAACGAACACATCAAAACCAAATATTTTGGTACAGATGGTTTCAGAGGCGAAGCTAATGAATTATTAAATTCTGATAGAGCGTATAAGATTGGTAGATTCTTAGGTTGGTTCTATTCCAATCCAAAATACAATATGCAAAAACCAGGCTATAGACCAAAGATCGTTATTGGTAAAGATACAAGACGTTCTTCCTATATGCTTGAATATAGTGTTGCTGCTGGTGCAGCATCCTCCGGTGCGGATGTTGAATTATTACACGTTACAACCACTCCATCAGTTTCTTATATCGTTAGACAAGACTGCTTTGACTGTGGTGTTATGATTACCGCATCCCATAACCCATTCTATGATAATGGTATTAAAGTCATTAATGCAAATGGTGAAAAGTTAGAAGATGCAGTTGCCTATCTCGCAGAAGCCTATTTGGATGGTGACTTCAAAACCTTAGGTTTAGAAGGTGAAAAAGATTTACCATTCGCTAAACGTGGTGATATCGGCACTATTAATGACTACTCTTCAGGTAGAAATAGATATATTGGCTACTTAATCTCATTAGCCAAACACTCTATGAAATCCTTAAAGGTTGGCTTAGATGCCGCTAATGGTGCTTCTTGGATGATTGCTAAGAGTGTCTTTGAAGCATTAGGCGCTCAAGTCTATATCATTAATAACCATCCAGATGGTTTAAATATTAACTTCAATGCTGGTAGTACACACATTGAAAACTTCTGCAAATACGTTAAAGAAAACAAATTAGATGTTGGCTTTGCCTTTGATGGTGACGCTGATAGATGTATCGCTGTTGATGAAAACGGTAAAGAAGTAGATGGTGATAAGATCATGTACTTATTAGCCTGTAAGTTACAAAGCGAAGGCTCATTAAATAAGAACACAGTGGTCGCGACAATTATGTCCAACTCTGGTCTTGCTAAAGCCTTAAAACAAATTGGTGTTAACTTAGAAAGAACCCAAGTTGGTGATAGATTCGTCTTTGAAAGAATGGTCAATGAAGGCTATGTTTTAGGTGGTGAACAATCTGGTCATATTATCATTAAGAAATATGCCACAACTGGTGATGGTGTTTTAACCGCTATCATGGTCGCTGAAGAAATGCTTGAAAGAAAAGAATCCTTATCCAAATTAGTGGCCCCAGTTAAAGTCTTACCACAAAAGCTTAAAAACGTGAGAGTTACTGATAAAGCGGCCACCGTAGAAGATGAAGTTGTTAAAGCTAAATTTGACGAAGTCAATAAAGAAATTGGTGATAATGGTCGTGCCTTATTAAGACAATCTGGTACCGAACCAGTGGTTCGTATCATGGTGGAACTTGGTTCCTTAGAAGAATGCGATAAGTATATTGACGCGATCTATAACGTTATCAAGAAGAGAGGTTATGTCATCGATGAATAAGAAAGTTGTTTTAACTAAAGATCTCTTTGATTGCTCTAGTGATTTCTTAAGAGAATATTTTGATGCCTCAACATATCCTTGGGAATTACTTCCTCAAATTAAAGAAATCATTAAAAAAGTTTTAGAACAAGGTTTACCAGGTTATACCTTACTTAAGGAAGGTGTCCTCGTTGGTGAAAACGTTTCTATTTCCCCAACCGCGACAATTATTCCTCCAGCCATTATTGGAGCGAATACTGAAATTAGACCAGGTGCTTATCTAAGAGGCAATGTTATCGTTGGTGATAACTGTGTCTTAGGTAACTCTTGTGAATTTAAAAACTGTATCCTTTTATACCATGTCCAAGTCCCTCATTATAGCTATGTTGGTGATAGTGTCTTAGGTAACTACGCTCATATGGGCGCTGGTAGTATCTGCTCTAACTTAAAGAGTGATGGTAAAAACATTGTTGTTCATGGCGAACAAGACTATGAAACAGGTTTAAGAAAAATAGGCGCTATTTTAGGTGACTATGCTGACATTGGCTGTCAATCCGTCTTAAACCCAGGTACAGTTATCGGTCAACATTCTCAAATCTATCCATTAAGTATGGTTAGAGGTGTTGTCCCAGAAAATAGCATTTATAAAGCCAAAGATAATATCGTCGTAAAGGAGAAAAGATAATCGTGAAAGTAGTAGTTGGCACAAATGAAGAAATCAGCAAATTAATCGCTGAAGAATTTATCAAGCAAGTTCAAAAGAAACCAAACAGTGTTTTAGGTTTAGCGACAGGCACATCCCCAATTGAGGTGTACGCTAATATGATTAAGGCTAATAAAGAAGGCCGTGTATCATTTAAAGATGTTGTAACATTCAACCTTGATGAATACATTGGTTTAGAAGGAACTCATGACCAATCATATCGTTATTTCATGAACAAATACTTATTCGATGGTTTAGATATCGATAAAGCACGTACACACGTTCTTAAAGGTGTTGGTGATTATTTAGCTTACGCTAATCAATACGACGCTGAAATCGCCTCTTTCGGTGGCATTGATCTTCAAATCTTAGGTATCGGTAGTGATGGTCACATTGCCTTTAATGAACCAGGCACTCCATTTGATTCATTAACCCATGTCGCAGAACTTACAGAACAAACAATCAGAGATAACTCCAGATTATTCAATGATATCTCTGAAGTTCCAACCAAAGCGGTCACTATGGGTTTAAAGAGCATTATGAACGCTAGAAAGATTGTTCTTATCGCTACTGGTAAGAATAAAGCTCAAGCTATTTATAACTTATTAAAAGGTCCAATGACTGAAGAAGTTCCATGCTCCATTCTTCAAAAACACCCTGATTGTACAATCTATGTTGACGAAGATGCTTACAGCTTAGTTAAATAAGTTTTAAAGGAAACAAAGAAGTGAGCCGAAGATTCGACTCACTTTTAATTTGTTTACTAATTAGAATGATTCTTTGAGTATTCTTTCTACTTCTTCTCGGGAAACTGTTCTACCTTCTTTAATATCCTTATAACCTTTTTCTAATACTTCGTTTAATTGTTCTGGCGTTAGATTTTCAATATAGATTGGTTTATTATTCTTATTTTTATGTTGCATAAATAGCCTCTCCGTTATCAACGATATATTTATAACTTATTTGTATCATTTGTATCAATAAAGTATTTATTTTCATTTTTAACATGTTTCAGCAAGAAGCCCCCCACATCAATTTGATGGATATCTTCATAGATGAGGTGAATTGCAAGTATACTAATTAGCATTATTGTCCTGCAACCATCAATAAAAATTTTAAATAATTATTGAGATTATATCAATAAATTGATATCCTATAAGTAGGAAAGTAATTAGGGGTATGGAAACAAACTTAGTTTTTATATCCCTTTTGTTTTACCCAAAATTATGAAAAGAATTGCTTATAAGTATCGTATCTATCCTAACACTGAACAAAAGATCTTCTTTGCTAAATGTTTTGGGTGTGTTCGATTCTTTTATAATAAGTCTCTTGATGACATGAATGAGATATATAAAAGCACTGGTAAATTTAAAAATATTACTCCTGCTTCATATAAGGAAGATTACTCGTTCTTAAAAGAAGTAGATTCGCTTGCTTTAAGTAATACTCAACTTAATAGAAACACCGCTTTTAAAGCTTTCTTTTCTCATAGATCAGGTTTTCCTAGGTTTAAAAGTAAAAGAAACAATCAAAGCTATACAACCAACATGATAAACGGAAATATTAAGTTTTCTAATAACGAAAGATATATCTCTATTCCTAAATGCCCTCGTATCAGAATTAAAAAACATCGAGACTTTAAAGGCACGATTAAATCCATTACTGTTTCTATGACTACTGATAACAAATACTATATGTCTTTGCTTGTTGAAGAAGAGACTAAACCTATGGAACCCACTGATGGGATGATTGGCTTAGATTTAGGGATTAAAGACTTAATCGTTGATTCTAATGGTCATAAATATAAAAACTATAAGTATCTAACTAAATCACAGAATAAACTTGTTAAAGAACAAAGAAAACTATCTAAGATGGTTAAAGGTAGTAGCAATAGGAATAAACAACGAATCAAAGTTGCTAGATTACATAAACATATTCAAAACCAGAGAAATGATTATCTCCATAAACTTTCAAAGAAGATCATTGATGAAAACCAAATCATTTGTATCGAAGATTTGAAAGTGAAGAACATGATGAACGATTCTAAATTAGCGAGAAACATATCTGATGTATCTTGGTCAAGATTTGTCTCTATGCTAATTTATAAAGCTGATTGGTATGGTAGGAAAGTAATAAAAGTTCCTCCTACTTATCCATCTAGCCAATTATGTTCTAAGTGTTCTTATAAAAACTCTATCACTAAAGACCTCGCTATTAGGAAATGGACTTGTCCTAAATGTGGATCTATTCATGATAGAGATATAAACGCCGCGAAAAATATTCTAAGTAAGGGAATTGAAACACTTACAAAGGATGGGGCACATCCGGATAGCTTGTTTATGCTTGGCTCATTAGAGTCATCGAGCAAGAAGCCCCCACTTCTCTAAGTGGTGGGAGTATGTCACTGATGTTCCAAGAGCAATTATTTTTCCAATTATTCTTTCACTAACTTCCACTCCCTTTATCATCTATTACTTAGCGAAATATATTCATTATAAAAACGTTGTTTTTGAAAAAGTTAAAAGAGGAAAAGTGGTGGATTGCGAAACATTCAATCGTGGCCGCTACGGAACCTATGTTGGCTTCTATGTTGTTATTAATGACGAATATGGTGAGGAACGTAAAGTTCTGACAAAACACTGCCACAGCAGAGCGGATGGCTATCTTGGTTGCCAAGTAGACGTCGGCTTTGATGCATCCACTGGTGAATGGATCGTTTTAGAATAATAGAAACTTATTACATAATTAGCGTTTTAGAGTAGAATGTTTTTACTATGATTAGAAAAGATATCAAAGAGTTTCTAAATACATTACCAAAAGATATCACTCTAGTGGCCGCGACAAAGTACGGCGATAGTGGTGATCTAAGAGAACTATATTCTAATGGTGTTACTAACTTTGGCGAAAACCGTGTGGATGCCTTTTTAGAGAAATATGAATCTCTTAAAGATCTAGATATCTCTTGGCATTTCATCGGTCACTTACAAAGAAATAAAGCTCATCTAGTGTTAGATAAGATTAATTATCTACATTCATTAGATTCTTTAGAGCTCGCTAAGATGATAAATAAATACCGTGTCGCTCCTTTAAACTGTTTTATTGAAGTATCTATTAACTTAGAAGAGAACAAAAATGGTGTGCCATATTATGAAGTAAAAGACTTTATAAAGAACTGTTTAGAATATAAAAACATTAATATCGTAGGTCTTATGATGATGGCGGTCTCTAACTCCTCAATAGAAAGCCTTCATAACCAATTTAGAAGACTAAAAGAACTGCAATTAGAAATTCAAAAAGAATTTAATATCGCATTACCATATTTATCAATGGGTATGAGTGATGACTATAAGATAGCGATAGAAGAAGGCGCTACACACATTAGATTAGGAAGAATATTATTCGAGAGGTAAATTTATGGCGTTAAAAGAAAAATGGAAAAGTACAGGTAAAAATACAGGCAAAGCTTTCGCTAATTTTGGTAAAGCTTTAGGCAAGACAATGAAATCAGTCTTTAATGATGATGAAAATATGATTGAAAGTAATGGTCATACTGAAGTCAGCAATGCTTGGAGAGAAACAGGCAAAGCCTTCGGTGAAGCTGGTAAATCATTCGGCCAAGCCGTAGAAGGTACCGCTGATAAAGCCTTTTGTAAAGAAGAAGATAAAAAAGAAAAATCTAAAGACGAACCAAAACAAGAAAGTAAAGATGAGAATGGAGTTCCTCTATTAGATTACACAAGTGAAGAAAAAAGAGATTGAGGTAAGCGCCCAATCTCTTTTATTAATATGGCAGTGACAAGCCATTAGTTGCCATTAATCATGCGAGTAATTAGTGATTCCGCTTTTGCTGCATTGATGGAATAGTAGAACTTGTAGTGATAAGGATAATATGATTTAAGTGATCCTTGACTAACATATTCAATTGCTGCGACATCATAATTGATATCATTACCGTCACAGTAGATATTTAGTGACCAGTTTTTATCGGGCACAAAATATTGAAACATTGGTGATAGCCCAGTAGAGTAATCTCTTTCTTTTGATTGATATTCAAGTTCTTTTAATTCATTTAATATTGCGTAATCTTTATCGGCAAGATCATTAGTCTCATACGGCTCTTTGTTCACTCTTGTTTCTTTATAATGAATCGAAGCGGGCACATCTGTTGCTTCGACAGCCTTAAAGAAGTTTTCTAGTGATGCTTCTTCTTTAACTATTTCATAATCATTCTTTAACTGTTCGGTTATCTCTGCATATCTTGCTTTAACTTCACTGATGATTTCGCTAGTAATGGCAGTGCCTACACTATAAACGAAAAATTGATCTTTAGGTGCGCCCCAACCAGAACCACCTGCGCCGGTGATAATTTCCCCATCATCATAGATTTTGATATTGCAGTAAGTTAAGCGACCAACACTGCTCCTAACTAAATAACAAACATAGTCCACGTTGTCTTTAACAGTGTATTTATAATCGACTTTTTTACTGGTGGTGTTTTTAACACCATCTTTAATAGTGTCACGAACTTTTAATTCGTAATCTTCATGTATATCTTTTTCTTTACCATTTCTTAATACTTTTATTATTGAAATATTTGAAAAGAAAAAGCCTATTACAAATACTCTTCGGGGTATCGGCGGAATAGCAAAGAATGGTGCTATTAGT
>JAFZLN010000160.1 GCA_017551465.1 Bacilli bacterium | reverse complement strand
AGTCACGCCTTCATTACGGTGACAGCCTTAGTCCAGGTTTACGGAAACTTCTTCATTAAACCGATTGAATAAGAAAAGATAGCCAACGGCTATCTATTTTTTTTTCTTTGGCGGAGAGGATGGGATTCGAACCCATGCGAGGCTTGCACCTCCTAGCAGTTTTCGAAACTGCCCCCTTCAACCGCTTGGGTATTCCTCCGTAAGTGTAATTATACCAAAAGTTTGTCCAATTGGAACTTTATTTAATTGAATTTGGACATCTAGTCAAATTCATTCAAGCAAAGTATAATAGACAGGTATGGAATGGTTTACTTTTAACAACATCCAGTTCAAATCCTTATTCATCGTAACGATGGTATTGCTATTTTTTACTGTGTTTTTATTAATCACATTCTTTGCCTTTGCTAAGCGTGATAAGGGCTACGATAACCGTATCAAAGCGGAGTCCACAACACTTCGAATTTATATCCTCGATCCAAAGAATAATTCCGTTGTTTATTTCAACCGTTCCGACTTAAGAAATAAGAAAAAAATCGACATTGATTCTTTCTATTCTCACTTCCACGCTAATGATATTGATAAAATCAAATCCTGGGTTTTCTCAATTTGTACTGACTATAAAAACGCTGATAAATACATCGAAGCGGATGTCCTTGTTAACCATGGCCGTAACATGTATTTCTCCCTTTTGAAGTTACTCAAATATGACCCAAACGAAGGCATCATTCACTTAGAATCATTCATCCTTAAATACATCACACCAAATAACACCACAAATAAAAAGAAGAAGAAAGCTCTCTTCACTGGTGTGGTTAAAAGAAGCACAAAGGAGTCTCTAATCGTTATAGAAAAGAGCTTAAAGGGTTTCACTTTTGCCATTCGTTTCTATTACATCAGACAGAAAGTCTTATCGAATGATAAGATTGAACGCTATATGATTATGACATTGAAGAATGCCATCTATCCATATGCCAGTAATCCACGTGTCTCTAGACAAATCATCGATGGTGGTGAAAACGAATTATTATTATTCGATTTAAGAATCGCTAGCCGTGATGAAGCGATGGTCTTAGCGACATCCATGGCCCATAACATTAAGAAATGTATTGGTGTTAACGGCTTCTCTGAATCCATTAACTTCTCCATTGGCGTAGTGGAAAACGCTCAATACTATCAAGACTTCGATTCTATGGTGGTTAAAGCGCAAGAAGCTTGTATGTCCGCGCAACATCATGGTCAAGAAATATTGCTTTATCAAAAGCAAGCAGCGCCTCTTATTGAGATTGACCGCTATAGAGAAGAGGTTGAAAACCTCATGAGACCAAACTCCTTACGCTATTTATTCAGGCCAATTTTTGATGTTAATAAATGCAAAACCATTGGTTACTTCGAATACATTAAAGCATACGATTCTCCATTTGCGTCATTTGCTGAAATGAGTAAATACGCAGCGAAAGTGGGCAAGAGCAAAGACTTCTTTGCGATGATCTCCCGCTACGTTATTCCAAAGTTTGCTAGTGAAAAACAAGAAGATGATTTAAGATTGTTCATGCTCGTATCTTTACAAGATATCGACCACATGTACGAGATATTATCTCAAATCCCTCAATCCAAACTCATTCACCTTGTTCTCGTATTTAATGAGCAAGAGATCAATGAAAACGCTTCTAACTTAGAGTTACTTAACGATTCTCTTAAGAAACTTAGAAGTGGTCACTTCGAACTTGCGATGTTAATGAAAGATAAGAACTTGTTATTAGACCCAAGCGTCTATTACAACTTCGATTACTTCGTCGCTGGTTCGATGATGATTGGTGAAATTAAAAAGAATAATCGTGTACGATTATCAATTCACTCTCTCATTGAATCATTGCTCAAATACCATCGACCTATTATCGCCACCGATTTAGAAGGTTGGCAAGCAATAGAACTGATTATTAAATCAGGTGTGAGCATCGTTTCTTCTGAAACAATCTCTTCTAGTAACGATATGCTCCTACCATTAGATAGAAAGAAGATTGAGAAATTGATGACGATGGATAATACCCGTCGTTAAGGAGGATAAACAACATGGCACAAGGCCAAATTAAAAATGATGCAATTACTCGTCAAGAAGACGATTTTGCCCAATGGTATACAGATGTATGCCGTAAAGCGGAATTAATGGATTATTCATCCGTTAAAGGATTCATTATTTATCGTCCCTATGGCTACGCTATTTGGGAAGAAATACAAAACTATTTAAATAAGAGATTTAAAGAAACCGGACACCAAAATGTCTATATGCCAACTGTTATCCCAACTTCTTTATTGCAAAAAGAAAAGGATCACGTTGAAGGTTTCGCTCCAGAATGTTTAATCGCCGATATCGGTGGTGGTCAAAAGATTGATGACCCACTTATCATCAGACCAACCAGTGAAACATTATTCTGCGAACATTACGCTAAAATCATCTCTTCTTATAGAGATTTACCAAAACTCTATAACCAATGGTGTTCAGTTGTGAGATGGGAAAAGACCACCCGTCCATTCTTAAGAGGTGCGGAATTCTTATGGCAAGAAGGCCATACTATGCACGAAACCGAAGAAGAAGCCAGAACTGAAACATTGAAAATGTTAGAAATCTATGATGATTTAGGTCGTGACATTTTAGCGGTTCCTTTCACTAAAGGTAGAAAGACCGATAAAGAAAAATTCGCTGGTGCGATGGAAACCTATTCTATCGAAGCTTTAATGCCAGATGGTAAAGCCTTACAAAGTGGTACAACCCATTACTTCGGTACAGGCTTTGCAGAAGCCTTTGGAATTAAGTTCCAAGGTAGAGATGGTAAACTCTATAATCCACATCAAACATCTTGGGGTGTTTCTACAAGATTATTAGGCGCGATTATCATGGTGCATGGCGATGACAATGGCTTAGTCTTACCACCATATGTCGCTCCAATTCAAGCGGTGGTTATTCCTGTCGCCCAACAAAAACCAGGCGTTATTCCAGCCGCTAGAGAATTAGAGAAATTATTAAAAGATGCCGGCGTGCGTGTGAAATTAGACGAATCTGATAAAACACCAGGCTGGAAGTTCTCTGAATATGAAATGAAAGGTGTCCCACTCCGTATTGAAATCGGTCCAAGAGATATCGAAGCAGGCGTCGTGACAATTGCTGTTCGTCATGATGGTCGTAAGATTACCGTGAAGAAAGAAGAAATGGTGGAAACTGTCCTTCAATTATTCAAACAAGTCCATCAAGAAATGTATGAAAAGGCCTACAAGTACTTACTTGACCATGTCACAGAAGTCACCAACATGGATGAATTCAATAAAGCCATGGAAAAAGGTGGCTACGCTAAGATGATGTGGTGTGGTGACCAAGCTTGTGAAGACAAGATTAAAGAACTCACAACTGCGACAGCGCGTTGTATCCCATTTAACCAAATGGCGTTCGCAGAAACATGCCCAATCTGTGGCAAGAAAGCCAAAAAGGTTGTCTTGTTCGCTAAAGCATATTAATTTTTCAAAATTATTATTTAATTTCGTTCGCT
>JAFZLN010000159.1 GCA_017551465.1 Bacilli bacterium | reverse complement strand
GTCAAAGACATTCTCTATTGAGAAACATATCTAACTTCGGTAAAATAACAAAGGAAATGGAGAAATAACATATGCCAACACCTCATAACAGTGCCAATCCTGGCGATTTTGCTAACGTTGTTTTAATGCCTGGTGATCCATTAAGAGCTAAATTGATCGCTGATACATATCTACATGATGTTAAATTGGTCACAAGCGTAAGAAACGTTTATGGCTATACCGGTTACACAAAGAACGGTAAAAAGATTAGCGTTATGGCTTCTGGTATGGGTATGCCATCCATTGGTATTTACTCCTACGAATTATATTCCCGTTATAACGTTGATGTGATTATCCGTGTTGGTACATGCGGTGCCTATCAAGAAAATATCAATTTATTTGATATTATTGTCGGAAGCGCTGCTAGTACAGATAGTAACTGGGCTCACCAATATAACTTAAACGGTCATTACTCCGCAAGTGCGGACTTCGATGTCATGGAAGCAGCGGTTAATGCTTCTAGAAAGAAAGGCATTCCTGTTCACGTCGGTAATGTCTTATCAAGCGATGTCTTCTACAATTCCGATAAAGAAGGCTGGAAGAAATGGGCGGATATGAATGTTCTCGCTGTTGAAATGGAAGCTTTCTCCTTATACTGCAACGCGGCGAAGTTAAAGAAAAAAGCCCTTTGCCTCTTAACTGTTAGTGATTCCTTCTTAATCAAGGAAGAGCTCACACCAGAACAAAGACAAAACGGCTTATTAAGAATGATTGAAATCGGTATTGAAACCGCTGAGAAATTCGCTAAATAAGCAATAAAACAAATCACATAGGTGCGCATCCTTTTGCTAGAGGGGATGCGTGCTTTTTATATACACGTGTCGCTTATTTTCTTAATTTGCGATATAGAATCATTAGTGAATTAATAACTAATACGACTGTTAAACCAGTATCCGCTAAAACTGGCACCATCATTGGGATATATTTAGAACCAAGGATTAAAACCAGGATAGCCACAACAAACTTCACGAATAAGGCGAAGACAATGTTGAAGATAGCGGTATGTCTAGCAATACGAGCGATCTTCACGGCTTCATAAACTTTAGCAGGATCGTCGTTCATGATAACGACATCAGCATTCTCAACAGCGATGTCACTACCAATCGCGCCCATGGCGATACCGACATCCGCACGCATAATACTTGGTGCGTCGTTAATACCATCACCAACGAAGGCTACTGCTTTATTTGTCACGGACATTTCTCTTTCGAGAATTTCAGTCTTTTGGTCTGGGGTTAATTCACTATAAACTCTATCAAAACCTAATTCCGCTTTAATATAATCAGCATTTTCTTTCTTATCACCAGTTAAGAGGATGACACCTTTCTTCTCTTTATGTAAGAGTTTGACCATATCATAGGCTTCTTTCTTCACTTCATCGTATAGGACGATGTAGCCAAGATACTTGTCGCCTTTCTTACAGTGAACAATTGTGCCAATTGCATCTTCTTCAATGTGTTTTACACCATTGTCTCTCATGAATTGGGCGTTACCTGCATAGATAACTTCACCTTCATAAGTGGTTTGAACACCAAAGCCCGCGATTTCTTTATAGTCGACTTGTTTAGCGGCTAAGGCTTTAACATCGACATCGTGGGTAATTGCTTTAGCAATTGGATGTGTAGATAAACTTTCAGCAGCATATAAAGCATTTAATAATTCTTCTTCACTGACTCCATCAACATTAGCGATTTTTGTGATGGTAAAGACACCATGAGTTAAAGTGCCTGTTTTATCGGTCACAATCTTATCAACGTTATTTAATTGATCTAAATAGTTAGTGCCTTTAATAACAATGCCTTTCTTACTAGCTAGGCCAACACTAGCGAAGTAAGCAAGTGGGACAGAGATGACGATTGCACATGGGCAACCTGTAACGAGGATTTCTAATCCTCTCACTACGAACTCACTCCAATCTTGCGTGATTAAGCCACCGATTAATAGGACTAAAGCAGAGATAATAACAATTGCTGGTGTATACCATTTAGCGAACTTTGCAATGAATTCATCCGCTTTGGATTTCTTTTCACCACTGTTAGAGATTAATTCAATAATCTTAGCAACTGCACTATCTTCATATTTCTTATTTACCTTAATGGTAATAGAGCCTGTTTTTACTAAGCAGCCGGCATAAACTTCTTTATTACTTTCATCAGTTAGAACTGGGACAAATTCACCAGTTAAGGATGATTTATCAACATAAGCAGAACCAGAAACAACTTCACCATCAACCGGAATCATTTCACCAGCACTGATAACAACGTTATCACCGATTTCTAATTCTTCTGGATCAACCTTTCTAACTTCACCGTCTTTAAGTAAGTTAGCGTATTCCACTCTTAATTGAATGGCGTTCATAACCGCTAATTTACTTCTATTAGTGGCAATCTTTTCAACGATTTGGCCAACTTGGAATAAACCAACAACCATCATCGCTTCCATAGCGAAGTGAACACCATGTTCAGCTTCGCCCTCTTTTAAGAGGTGGATAACCGCTAAAGCGGTTGCACCTAATATGGCAATAGTAATTAATAAGTTATGGTCAATGATGTTATTAAGATTTTTAATGTGTTTAATAACACGCCAGGTAACATCATATGTTAATAAGACTGTCGCCGTGGTATAAGTGGCGAATCTAATCCAACCGCTATTATCAAATCTTTCAAGAACCGCTAAGTTGATAACTAAGACAACTACAGCGATGAGAATTCTTACGAGCAAGAACCACATCGAAGCGGTAAACAATCTTTCTTTATGTTCGACTTTACCTTCAACTTCTTTGATATCAAGTGGGTCACTTTCCACTTGGGCAATGACCTTTTTGATTTGCTCAATGGTCCATGGCTTATTTTTATAAGTCATATAAAGTTTGTTCGTGGAGAAGTCGATATGAGCATCTTCAATACCTTCTTGCTTTGCAAGATGGGCTTCACTTTTCTTCGCGCAGTTTGGGCAATCAAAGCCAGAAATGTGATAAGTCTTCTTCACCACTTTTTTATCTAAGTCATAGATATCTAATGGATCACTTTCCACTTGAGCAATAACTTCTTTAATTTCATCAACTTCTAATTCTTTGTCTTTATATGTGACATACATCTTATTCGTTGAAAAATCGATATGACAACTATCGACTTTTTCGTGTTTGCCTAAGTGAGCTTCACTCTTATGAGCGCAATTTGGACAGTCAAAGCCAGAAATATGATATGTTTTCTTAATCATTTTCTTCTTCCTCCATCACGTGTTCATAAGCCACGCCTAAAAGTAAGCGCACATGCTTGTCTGAAAGTGAGTAATACACTTTTGTCTTTTCTTTACGGGTTCTCACTAAGTCAGCATCCTTCAGCACTCTGAGTTGATGGGACACTAAGGATTGAGAAGCACCAATCTCTGTCGCAATATCGTTGACGCATTTTTCAATCATGCAGTCCATATCTAAGCAAGCACCACAATGATGGTCACCGCCACAGACGCATTTATCGTCATCGAGCAACGCGAACATAATCTTTAATCTCGTTGCGTCGGAAGCTGTTTCTAGCAAGCTTTCCATTTTCTTAATTGTTGAGTTTTGAACACCTTTCATATTTCATCACCGTGATTATTATATGAATGTTCGTTCATATTTGCAATTAAAAAATGAATGACTGTTCATATAGTTGCTAGTTAGTCAAAGACTAAAATCCAACCACTAAACAAGTCACGTAGCCTAAAATATTAGCGATAACAAAGCAAATAGCTAAGATAATAAACGCTTTTCCAATTGTCTTTTTATCTTTTAATAAGACTGTTAAACCTAAGCCAGAGTTAGCTAATAAACCCGCGAATAATGCCCCAAATGAAAGCTGGCCTTCAGCGAATAATTTAGTAATTAAGATGGATGAAGCACAGTTAGGAATAAGACCAATAATTGAGGCAAATAGAGGCGCTAAATAGCGATTAGAAATCATAAAGGCGGAGAACTTTTCTTCGGTGACAAAGCCAATAATAAGTCCTAATGCTAGATTAATAACAAAGACATAGGCGAGTATTTGAAGCGCATGAATTAAAGGGTGTATTAAATGTGCGTGCGCTGGTGTGTTTTCATGATGATGTTTATGGCATTCTGCTTCTTCTTCAATATGATCAACTTCTTCGATGTTTTGCTTTCTAATGAATAAATCAATAAGAAGACCCACGACGATACCAGTAACAAGTTTTAAACCAATTAATGGGAAGATCATTAATGTTTTCTCGTTCCACGCTTCTAATAAGACGATTAATGCCTCATCAGAGCAGCTTAAGAAAACCGCGATTACTGAACCAATAGTAATATATCTTTTGATATATAAGTCCGCGGCTATGACAGATGTACCACATTGAGGGACTAAACCAAATAAAGCACCAAATACTGGTGAACTCTTTTTTCTTTTAATTAAGAAGTTAGAAACTGGGGTTTCAATAAACGATAAAATGACATGAAAAAGGAACACGAAAGCAAAGACAATTCCACTGTCTTTAAGAGCGTCTAATAGGATGTCAAAGAATAGTTCCCATGTCATACGGCCCATATTGTATCACAAAATATT
>JAFZLN010000158.1 GCA_017551465.1 Bacilli bacterium | reverse complement strand
AGCGCAAGCTAACCAAGGCGCTCAACCAAATGGCCAAGCCGATCAAGGCACCGCTGGTACAAATCCAGATGATGTCGTTGATGCTGACTTCACAAAGAAAAACTAATTATTAAACAACAATTTCCAAGCATGGTAGGGGCTTAATGCCCCTCTATGCGTGAATAGAAAGGATTATCATGGCAGAGAAAAGAGATTTTTACGAGGTACTAGGTGTTTCTAAGAGCGCCTCTAAAGACGAAATTAAAAGCGCTTATCGTAAACTCGCAAAGAAATATCACCCCGATAACCATGAAACTGGTGATGCGGAGAAATTCAAAGAAGTACAAGAAGCTTATGACATCCTTTTCGATGATCAAAAAAGAAGCGCTTATGACCAATTTGGTCATGCCGCATTCGAACAAGGCGCTGGTGGCCCAGGAAGCAATCCATTTGAAGGTGGTGGCTTCGGCGGGTTCGGCGCTGATGGCGTAGACCTTGGTGACATCTTCTCGTCATTCTTCGGTGGTGGCCGTCGTCAACAAAGAGCAAGCACTGGCCCTAGAAGGGGCAACGACGCGATTGTGCGTGTGAAAGTTGACTTCATGGATACCATCTTAGGTCGTGATATCGAGATTCCGTTAACTATTGATGAACAATGTTCATCCTGCCATGGTACAGGTGCTAAAACTCCGAATGATGTGAAAACCTGTCCTAACTGTGGAGGTCACGGCTACGTCAGAGTGCAAAGAAGAAGCCTCTTTGGTGTCATTGAACAACAAGAAACGTGTACACGTTGTAATGGCTCAGGTAAAATCATTTCTAATCCATGTCCAAGCTGTGGTGGCAAAGGTTATAACAGAGTTAAGAAGAATATTAAAGTTCATATTATCGCTGGTATTAATAACGGCCAACAAATCCGTGTCCAAGGCATGGGTGAAAGAGGAACCAATGGTGGTCCAAACGGTGACCTCTTCGTAGAAGTTAACGTCAAGCCACACGAATACTTTAAAAGAGATGGTAATGATATCCACCTCACAGTGCCAGTCGACTTTATCGACGCAATTTTAGGCACAAGTGTGGATGTCCCAACCGTTTATGGGGAAGCCACTCTTAATATCCCAGCGGGTACGCAACCTGGACAAATCTTCAGAATGCGTGGCCAAGGCGTGAAGGATTTAAGAAGCGGACGTCCTGGTGATCAATACGTCCATCTCGATATCAAGATGCCTACTTCCTTGAATAAGAAACAGAAGGATTTATTAACGCAATATCGTCAAGAAATGGGTAAAGATGACTCATTACTGGCGAAGTTCAAAAAATTCTTCAAAAAATAAACCGGATTTATCCGGTTTTTTATTATCTTAGAAAAATTTTTAAAAAAGTATCGGACAAAATCGCAAAAACGCCCCTATTACATTTATAGGAGGTGTTAAATGTACTATATTCCACAATTAAGTAATTCAAGCTGTGGCATGGCATGTCTGAAAATGCTATTAGCCATAGTGCAAAAAGATGAAAGGTATCTCTATCTGAGCGAGGAAGAGGAGCATGGCCAATACAGTTATCAAGATCTCTTAGTGATAGCTGAACGCTACGACGTCACCTTATTTGGTGCGCAAATCAATGATAAAGACGATTTAAGGCACTTTGACAAATTTCCTGTGATTTTAACCGTTGCGGGTCCAAACGACACGCAGCACGCCATTTTAATTAGTCAAAGAAAAGGCCTTAAAGTCAAAGTTCATGATCCTGCTAAAGGCATCAAGTGGCAAAAGATTGATTCAATTATTCCGATTTGGGACGGCACTTTACTGGCAGTCAATAAGTTTGAAAAGCATCCATACCCCTTTAATGTGATTGACTCCAAAGACCCCAAAGGCACAATAATCTCTTCAATCTTACAGACACTTACCGCCGTATTTATCGCTGTCGCTACATTCTTTATTAAACCTGCCGGGAACATCATTCTCCCCTTAGTATTTGGTGTTCTCTCATTTTTATGCGAAATACTCCTAAGACTTAGTCTTCTCAAAAGAATGCAGCGCTTCGATAAATACTTAAGGCGGTATTTGCCTTATGTACGTAAAAACGAATACTTTGAATTCTACAAACGCGGGCAAGAATATAAAAAGTGTTCGTTAAGTAGTGGTGTCAATCTTCTCTTCTCTTTGCTCATCGTTATCCTGATTATCGTCATCTCAGTCATTAACTCGCTTGATTATCTGATTCTAATCTTTGCTGCTCTTGTTGCAGCCTATCTTGATGTCTTCTTTATTTCCCCATTTAAAAACAATCTGGGAAAAGAGATTTATCACGATGAATGTGAGCTCAGAACAGCGAGTGATGTTGAAGGTGTCGAAATGAAGGTTAAAACGATGGAGGTTAAAGCATATCGCTATGCCTACATGGAATTTGCGAAAAAAGGAGTGGTGACCATTTTCCTAGTTATCGCTAGTCTCGCTCTAAGCGTTGCTGAAAAGTCCTTCTCCATTCCAAACATCATTTTCTACACATGCTTATCTTTACTTCTTTACCAATCGTTAACGCCATTATTTAGTTACGATTTGCGTTTAGAAGAGAACTTACTTTGTAAAGCAAGAGTGAATAATATCGTTCATCAAGATGAAATTGATAGAAAACATGAATAATTAATGTTATGATTTCATCATGGAACTCGATTTTAACTCTTTCGACGAATCATTAAACGATTATCAAGGTGTCTATGAATCACTAGTGGTGAAGACTCTTAACCATCTCGGTCTGGAGTTTGATCCATATATCAGTGTCACTTTTGTTGACAATGAATTTATTCATAACATCAATAGAGAATATCGTCATATTGACCGTCCGACAGATGTCATCTCCTTTGCCTTTTTAGACGGAGATGAAAATAAAGATAGAATCTTTCACTCTAAACAAATGGTCGTCTTAGGCGAGATTTATATCTCGTTTGATAAGGCTCGAGAACAAGCTACTGCATATGGCCATAGTCTAGACCGTGAACTTAAGTTCCTATTCGTTCATGGATTATTACATCTTCTTGGCTATGACCATATGACAGAAGATGATGAGAAAATAATGTTTTCTTTACAAGAAGAAATCTTAGCGTGAGGTATCTTATGAAAGACGAAGAATTAATGAAACAAGCCATTGAGGCCAGAAGATTATCCTATAGCCCGTATTCAAACTTTAAAGTCGGCGCTGCTTTACTTTGCAAAGATGGTAAAGTCTTTGTCGGCGCAAACGTTGAAAACTCTTCCTATCCTTTATGCATGTGCGCTGAAAGAAACGCTTTATATAACGCGATGATGAATGGCTATAAGAAGAGTGACTTTGTGGCTTTAGCCATCGCTGCGGACACAGACGCTCCATGCTCACCATGTGGTGCATGTAGACAGGTGATCAGCGAATTATTCCCAAGGGATGGTGCAATTTTATTAACCAACCTTAAAGGTGATAGTTATAAGACCAACATTGATGAACTCCTTCCATTAGCGTTCTCAGGAGATGACTTACAATAATGAAATCTGGATTCGTCGCTATTTTAGGTAGACCTAACGTTGGTAAATCTACGCTTTTGAATGGCTTAATTAACCATCACGTTTCTATCGTCACAGATAAATCACAAACCACAAGAAACAATATCATCGGTATTTATAACGATGAAAATACACAAATCGTCTTTTTAGATACTCCTGGTATCCATAAGCCAATGCAACAACTTGGCAAAGAGATGAACAATATGGCCTATAGCGCCGCCCATGACGTCGATGTGGCCATCTTAGTGGTGGATGCTTCTAAACCTTTTGGCACTGGTGATACTTTCGTCATCGAACACTTAGACATCCATAATGTCCCATTAATTATCGTCTTCAATAAAATTGATTTAGCAAGATTAGATAAGACCGAAGAACTCAAAAAGACTTATCGTCAGTTCTTTAAAGAAGCGACATTCATTGATGCTGTCGCTAAAGAAGGCTTTAATATCGATGAAATCATTAAGAAAGTGAGAAACTTCCTTCCTGAAGGACCAGCTTACTATCCGCCAGAAATGATTACCGATAAAGATGAAATCTTCCAAATCAAAGAAATCATTCGTGAAAAAGTCTTAAAGACACTGAGAGAAGAAGTGCCACATTCTGTGGCTATCTATATGGACCATATCGAATGGGAAAAGAAACCAATGCAAATCTTCGCCTCAATTATCGTTGAAAAAGATAGCCAAAAAGGCATCGTTATTGGTAAAAACGGTAGCCGTATTAAAGAGATTGGCTCTAAAGCAAGACAAAGCATTGAAAGATTACTTAACCAACACATCTTCTTAGAACTCCAAGTCAAAGTTGATGAAGGCTGGAGAGACGCTCCTTCTTCTTTGAAGGAATACGGATATAAGTACGAAAAATAATGAAAATAATCGTTCTTTCAATAAACCCATACAAAGAAAAAGATGGGATAGTGAGAGCTATCTCAGAAAATGAGTCTTTGACATTCCTCGCTAGAGGCATCAAAGATCCAAAAAGTAAAAACGCTGCGCTTAATAATGTTTTAACCATCGCTGATATTGAACTAATGGATGGTAACTTCGTTCATCCTATCCTAAAAAGCTCAAAACCATTGTTCTCACCTTTAAAGGTGGATATGGATGCGAAGTATTTAGCAAGCCTCATGACCATCGATGAGATGATGCTAAATCTCTTCCCTGAAGATGAACAACAAGTAATGTTCGAAAAATTAGAAAAAGCGGTGAATAGCCTTAAAACCACCAATGACTGGCTCATGACCTTATTACAGTTCATGGCACATACAGTTAAGATGGGTGGTTTCCAACTTGAAGTTAATCAATGTGTCCTATGTGGGGCCACAAAAAATATTGTGACATTCTCTTTTAGTGATGGTGGGTTCATTTGCGAATCTTGCTATCAGCCAGAAATGGAAAAAGACTTAACTAAAGAGCAGATGATTCTTCTTAGAAAAATCGTCAATTGTCCTGATTATCGCTTGAAAAGTAGTGACTATAAAAACGAAGATTTTTTACTCCTTTTTGGTAAATTCAGCCAATACATTGAAGAAGCTTTTGGCTATCACTTCAAGAATATGCGCTTGCTAATTGATAGCAAATAATAGATAATAACACACATAATAGGTTGACAACAATTCCCTAAAAATGTAGGCTTTTCCTCGTGCGAATTATCTAGAGGGGTATACATATTATGAGTAAATTTGAATTCGAAAAACTCTGTAACCATTTCATTGTCTCTGGTTTCTATTTTCAAGGCTCCGAGATTTATGGTGGTTTAAGCAACACTTGGGACTACGGCCCAATTGGTAGCGAAATTAAACAAAACATCCGTAAAATGTGGTGGAAGAAGTTCGTTCAAGAAAGCACCACAAACGTGGGCATTGATGCCGCGATTTTAATGAACCCAAAAGTTTGGGAAGCAACTGGTCACGTTTCTACATTCAATGATCCCCTCATTGACTGCAAACATTGTAAACAACGTTTTAGAGCGGACCAACTCATCGAAAGTGAGTTCCCAGACGCTGACGTTAACGGCATGACTAATGAACAAATGATGGATTTCATTAGAAATAATCACGTTAAATGTCCAAACTGTGGTAGTGAAAACTTCACAGATATCCGTCAATTCAACATGATGTTTAAAACGCATGTTGGTGTTACTGAAGATAGCAAATCAGTTGTCTACTTAAGACCAGAAACCGCGCAAGGTATGTTCGTTAACTTCAAGAACGTCTTGAGAGCGACACGCCGTAAATTACCAATGGGTATTTGTAATGTTGGTCGTGCTTTCAGAAATGAAATCACTCCAGGACAAATGACCTTCCGTACACGTGAATTTGACCAAATGGAAATGGAATTCTTCTGTAAACCAGGCGATGACCTCAAGTGGTTTGACTATTGGAAACAATACTGCTTAGACTTTGTTGATTCCTTAGGAATCAAGAAAGAGAATCTCCGTTATAGAGACCATGAAAAAGAAGAATTAGCCTTCTATAGCAAGGCCACAACTGATATTGAATACTTATTCCCATTCGGTTGGGGTGAAATCTGGGGCATCGCTGATAGAACTGACTATGACTTAAACCGTCATATCAAGTACAGTGGTGAAGCTTTAGATTACTTAGATCCAGAAACCAATGAGAAATATGTTCCATATTGTATTGAACCATCCGTCGGTTTAGACCGTTTGGTTTTAATGACATTATGTGACGCTTATGATGAAGAACAAGTTGGTGACAACGATATACGTATCGTTATGCATCTTTCTCCAGCCGTGGCTCCATTTAAAGCAGCGGTCTTACCATTAAGCAAAAAGCTTGAAGAAAAGGCCCGTGAAGTTGAACAATCCTTAGCGAAATATTTCAACGTCATCTATGATGATACCGGCTCCATTGGTAAACGTTATAGACGTCAAGATGCGATTGGCACTCCATTCTGCATCACCATTGACTTCGACACCGAAAACGATGGCGCGGTCACCATCCGTGAACGTGATTCCATGCAACAAATCCGTTTACCAATTGACCAATTAAAGGCTTATTTGGAAGAAAAAGTCTTCTTCTAAGCAAGTAGAAAATTAGTAAAAAATTAGTGGAAGTATAATTCATTATATGGCATTTGATGATAGTTTAGCAAAAGACGTCTTAAAGCACGCTGATATCGTAAAAGTGGTATCCGCTTATTTGCCTGTGATTAGAAAAGGTAAAGATTATCTCGCCAAATGCCCATTCCACGATGATACAAATCCATCCATGCACATCTCACCTGAACTACAAATCTTCAAGTGTTTCGTGTGTGGTACAAGCGGCAACGCTATTGGCTTTGTGAGAAAATACGAGCACCTCTCTTTTAAAGAGGCACTTAAGAAAGTCGCTGAAATCTGTGATTATCATGATCCAAGACTAGACGACATTCACGAAGTTAAAGTTGTTGACCCAAAAAGAACACCGCTCATCAAGTGTCTCCATGACTTGACTGTTTATTATCAATACGCTTTAAACTCACCAGAAGGGAAATTGGGCTTAGACTATTTCAATGAACGT
>JAFZLN010000157.1 GCA_017551465.1 Bacilli bacterium | reverse complement strand
GATAGAAAAGCTGACTTCATCAAAGTTCTTTAATTAAAACACGCGCATTCGTAAGATTGTCATATGCAAATAGCAAATTTACAACCACTGCGAATGCTTTTTTGTTGTAAAGTGGATATGTACATATAGGAGAGTTTTATAATGAAAAAAGTTGTAACTAATCCGTACCTACCAAATTTTGAATACGTCCCAGATGGTGAACCACACGTTTTTAATGGACGCGTTTATGTCTACGGCTCACATGACCGTTTTGGTAGCAGCGGTTTCTGTTTAAATGACTACATCACTTGGTCCGCTCCACTTGATGATTTATCTGATTGGCGTTACGAAGGTGTTATCTGGAAAAAGACAGATGACCCATTAAATAAAATGAAAACCCAATTCTATGCTCCTGACGTTTGCCAAGGTCCAGATGGTAAATATTATATTTACTATTCACCAGCACCTGGCTTTACAAAAGGTTCTTGGGTTATTCGTTGTGCGGTCGCCGATTCCCCAGCGGGTCCATTCAAATTCCACGGTAAAGTTGATTTATCAAAATGGCAAAAGAACTACGCGCCATTTGACCCAGCTGTCTATGTTGAAGATGGACATGTCTATTTATACTATGGTTCCGCCTTGTTCTATCCTGTTTTAGGCTTAAGCGCTAAAAACATTCTCGGTGGTGCCGTTGTTGAACTCGATCCAAAAGATATGACTACAGTTATCAGCGAACCAATCACCACAGTTCCTTCTATCCAATGTGATAAGGATGGTGAATATGGCATTCACGCTTTCTTCGAAGCAAGCTCAATGCGTAAGTTCAAAGATAAATATTACTTCATTTATTCCTCACAAGCCGGTCATGAATTATTCTACTGTATCGGTGATACACCAAAAGGTCCATTCAGAAAAGGTGGCACATTAGTTTCTAATGGTGATATCGGTTTAAGAGGTATTAAAAATAGTAAAGACGCTTGTGACTTCACAGGCAACACCCATGGTTCCATGGTGGAAGTTAATGGTCGTTACTACGTGTTCGCACATAGACAAACAAATAAATGTCAATTCTCTAGACAAGGCTTCGCTGAAGAAATGTTTATGGAAAAAGATGGTTCCTTCAAGCAAGTTGAAAGAACATCCCAAGGCTTATACGGTAAACCATTACCAGGTGAAGGCGAATACTTCGCTTCTATCTGCTGTGGCTTAAGAGCCAAAGATGGTAACAGATTCTATGGCATCTTCAAAGGTGGCCATGGTAAAGAACCATTCTTAACACAAGAAGGCAAAGATAGAGAAGAAAATCCAAACCAATACGTTAAGAACTTCAACGATGGTTGCTCCATCACTTATAAATACTTCGACTTAAAGAAGACTAAATCCTTTGGTATTAAGTTAGACGGCAAAGCCCAAGGCAAACTCGTCATGAAGTATGGTGAAAAAGAAGCCGCTCAAGACATCAACGTTAATGGTGAAGCAGTTATTGAATTCCCAGTTGAAAAAGGTGGCGAAAGAGATCAAGTTACATTCGTTTACGAAGGTAAAGGCGCTCTCAATTTAAGAAAACTTATCCTTAAATAAGATAAATATCTCTAACAAGGCGTAGCGAAGAGCTACGCTTTTTGTTTGAACAATTTCTTTTAATAAGTATAATAACTACGTTATGAAAAACTTTTATTTAGAAATTAAACACATTGATAAAAAAACAGGCGCTAGATATGGTATCCTCCATACACCTCATGGTGATTGTGAAGTTCCAATGTTCATGCCTGTTGGTACTTTAGCGACAGTTAAAACCTTATCCCCAGAAGAACTTCATCAAATGGGAGCGGGCACAATCTTAGGCAATACATATCATCTCTCAATTAGACCAGGAGCGGATATTGTTGCTAAAGCTGGTGGCCTCCACAAGTTCATGAACTGGGATGGTCCAATTCTTACAGATAGTGGTGGCTTCCAAGTCTTTTCACTTGCGGAAAACCGAAAAATCACTGAAGAAGGCGTTGAATTCAAGAGCCATTTAAACGGCGATAGATTATTCTTCTCTCCAGAAGTATCTATTGATATTCAAGAAAAACTTGGTTCCGATATTGCAATGTCGTTTGACGAATGCATTCCTTGGCCAGCGGATTATAACTACTGCAAGAAATCCACTGAAAGAACATTAAGATGGGCTAAGCGTGGTTTAGACGCTCATAAAAGAGAAGACCAAGCTTTATTTGGCATTGTCCAAGGTGGCGACTACGAAGACTTAAGAAAAATGTGCGCTGAAGAATTAGTCAAAATGGATTTCCCTGGTTATTCCATTGGTGGTACTTCCATTGGTGAACCAAAAGACAAGTTCTTTGAAATGATTGATTACGCGATTAAATACTTACCAGAAGATAAACCAAGATATGTTATGGGTATTGGATCCATTGACTACATCTTAGGTAGTATCTTACGCGGTGTTGATATGTTTGATTGTGTCTTACCAACTAGATTAGCTAGACATGGTGCTTTAATGACTTCACATGGTCGTGTGAATATTAAGAACGAAAAATATAAAGAAGACTTTACTCCATTAGATGATAAGTGCGATTGCTATTGCTGTAAGAACTACACAAAAGCGTACTTAAGACACTTACACATTTGTGATGAAACATTTGGTAAGAGACTCATGTCTATCCATAATGTCAGATTCCTTATCAGATTAGTGGAAGAAGCTAGAGTGGCTATCCAAGAAGATAGATACGAAGAATTCATGAAAGAAAAACTTGCAGAATTCGGTGATGAAAGAGGCTTCTAATGAATATTAATTTATTTGATTATTATCTACCTGAAGAATTAATTGCTCAAAGACCAAGTGAAAAAAGAGATCACTCTCGTCTTTGTGTCGTTGATAAAGATAAACATACTTATGAAGACAAACACTTTTACGACATTGTTGATTATCTCCATGAAGGTGATGTTTTAGTCAGAAACAACACTAAAGTTATTCCT
This sequence comes from Bacilli bacterium, assembly GCA_017551465.1. GTDB lineage: Bacteria > Bacillota_I > Bacilli_A > RFN20 > CAG-826 > RUG14515. Next base: position 1,086 of record JAFZLN010000157.1, on the reverse strand, counting down.
GCGAGATTATTAGGCGTTAAAGAAGTTACTGGAGCGCACTGTGAATTATTGCTTTTAAAGCAATTAGAGGGTGATAACTGGGAATGCTTAACTAGACCTGCTAAATCTTTAAAAGTCGGCGCTAGAGTTGATTTTGGTGATGGCAAGTTAATTGCTGAATGCATTGAAGAAAGAGAAGAAGGTCTTCGCGTTTTTAAATTCATTTATGAAGGTATCTTCTTAGAAGTATTAGATCAATTAGGTAAAATGCCTTTACCTCCATATATCGCTCAACAATTATGCAGCAATGATAGATATCAAACTGTCTATGCTAAATACGAAGGTAGTGCGGCAGCGCCTACCGCTGGTTTCCATTTCACTGAGGAAATCTTTGAGAAATTAAAAGCCAAAGGCGTTGAAGTTGTGGATGTCACCCTTCATATTGGTTTAGGTACATTTAGACCAGTAAAAGTAGAAGACACAAAAGACCATGTCATGCATAGTGAAGTCTATGAAATGAGCGAAGAATCCGCGGCCAAACTAAACGCCGCTAAAGCGAATGGTCAGCGTATTATTGCCATTGGAACAACATCCGTTAGAACCTTAGAGGCTAACTATTCTAAATATGGATGTTTTAAACCTACAAGAGAAGCCACAAATATCTTTATTGAGCCTGGCTATGAATATAAAACTATTGATGCATTAATTACTAATTTCCATCTTCCTAAATCCACTTTGATCATGCTTGTATCAGCGTTTATGGGAAGAGAATTTACCTTAGAAGTTTATAAGCACGCTGTGGATGAGAAATATCGTTTCTTCTCCTTTGGCGATGCGATGTTTATCCATGGAAGAGACCAAGATTAATTATCAAAAAGAACAGGACAAATTACTTAAAGTTCTAAGAGAAAGTGGTAAGAAACCCACTCTACTTTTGCACGTTTGTTGTGGTCCTTGTTTTACCTACCCTTATGAACTAATTAAGGAATACTTTGATATCACAATTATTTATAACAATTCTAATATTTATCCCGAGGAAGAATATAATCGTCGTCTAAACGAGCTTAAAAGCTATTTAAAGGCTATTTCCGCGGATATTAAAGTCAT
>JAFZLN010000156.1 GCA_017551465.1 Bacilli bacterium | reverse complement strand
GTATTTCATGATTTGATCACTAACAAAGTTAATCTTTGGCATACCAATACCGACAATAATCGCTCCGATTAAGCGGTCACTGACAAGGTCAACGCCTTCCCCAAATGCCCCACCGACAATAACAAAGCCTAAAGTGGTTCTTTCTGGGTTTGGTTTGAAGTTAGTTAAGAATTCTTCTTTATCTTCATCACTCATGCCCCTATCTTGCTGATAGACATCAACCTCTTCAATATCGATATATGGCATGAGATTAGTTAAATATTCATAGCTTGGCAAGAAGATAAAATAGTTGCCCACTTTGTTTTTAACAAAGACTTTAATATAATCAGCGACTTGTTGATAGGAAGCATCTCTATTCTTATATCTGATTGAAACCTTTGGGGCGATGATAATTTTAAGATTATCCACTGGGAAAGGAGAAGGAAGTATAAGCTGAGCATCTTCTTTCTTACCGCCTAGCATATCAACGTAATATTCAATTGGAGAAAGTGTTGCAGAGAATAGTACACTACCTCTTAAACGTCTTAAGGAACTATGGAGGAATGATGAGGCATCTAAACAAGAGACATGTAAGATGAGTTCATCTTTATTGATTTCGTAATAGCAAATAAAGTGGTCGTTATAGAACTCTAATATTTTAGAGAAACGATTCACTTCTAAATAGAACTCTAAAAGTTCCTTACTCATCTCTTTGTTCTCGTTCTTATTGATGTCTTGCATCGTGGTGATGAATGAAGAGATGGTTTTATATGTATAGTCATAGAACTCATCAAGGATGTAGTTACCATCTTTTGGATTAAGTAGGTATTCCTTGAACATCTTACTCATCTTGGACATCGCTAATTTGAGCTTATGAAGTTTGCTATGACACACGGACTTACGTGCTTCTAGAAATTGCTTGTAGGATAATGAAGCAGAGTACATGTCTCTACTTCTATCCACGAGGTTATGAGCTTCATCCACTAAAACGAGGAAACTAGAAGTATCCTCATCGAAGTAGCGTTTCATATACGAAATTGGATCAAAAACATAGTTATAGTCACAGATGATCACATCCATGAATAAAGATAAGTCTAGTTCCAATTCAAATGGACAGATTTGATTGTCATACGCTAACTGTGTAATCGTTTGTAAATCAAAGTCATCATAGTTAAGAATAGCGTATCTTAAAACAGTTTGAATCTTATTGTAATAGCCTTTCGCATATGGGCATTCTTCTGGGTTGCAAGCTTGACCTTTACAGAAACAAATCTTATCTTTCGCGGTAATCATAATATCGCCTAAAGATAAGCCATTCTCCTTAAGGAGTTTAATTGCTTGATGCGCCGCTTCTCTTCCACTTGTTTTAGCCGTCAAATAGAAGATTTTGCTATTATCGTCATCTTTAAGTGCCTTCACAAACGGGAAGACTGTGGAGATGGTCTTACCAATACCAGTTGGTGCTTCGGCGAATAAGCGTCCACGCTTCTTAGCCATGGCGTATGTATACTTCGCTAAATCTCTTTGTCCCTGACGGAATTTATTAAATGGGAATTTGAGCGTTTCAATGCTCTCATTTCTCTTCGCAATTTTATTAAAAATGATGTTATAGAAAGCAAGATATTCGTTCAGTAATTTAACAACAAATTGCTCTAATTCAAGGATGTTAAATGTATAAGAATCAATGAGTTGTTCCTTTTCTTTTCCTTGACGAATGTATGTTAATTTAACACCGATATATTCAAGGTTAGTTTGTTTAGCGAACATATAGGCGTAACACTTGGCTTGACCAAGGTGCCAGTCTAAATTATCATCATGGAATATTTGTAGGTCTTCCACTGTTGTTTTGATTTCATCAATGATGTATTCTTTTTCACTTCTTTTGATGATGCCATCTGCTCGACCTTCAAGAACGATATTCACTTCATCGACATTGAATGACATCTTTAAAGGGAATTCAGCGAGATAGTTAGAAGATTGTTTGGCTTGGTAAACACTATGAAGACGGCTACCTTCAGTCATTGATGAACGATTAAAAACACGATTATCGATATCGCCTGTTCTTAAAAGAAAGTCCACCAATTGGTGCACACTCAAAGTCAGATACTTTTCCATTTAGTTTAATTTAGTGCCTAAAAGATTCTGGTTGCCGTTTATAAAGGCTTTATAGTCCATTCTCTTTTTGCCTTCTTTTTGGAGCTCTAAAATGGCTAATTGGCCGTTTTGACATTGAAGTAATAAACCGCGTTTGTCCGCTTGCACGATTGTGCCCACTTCTGCGGTCACTAAATCATTAGCGATTTTAGCTTTGAAGATTTTGAGTATTTGATTGTATAAGTATAGGTAAGCACCTGGCTCATCACTTAAGCCTCTAATGTAACCATATACTTCTAATATATCTTTAGATAAATCTAACTTTTCTTGTTCAGGTTTGATTAAGGAGCAGAAAGTCACTTCTTCTTCGTCTTGAGGAACGCCTTCTAATTCACCGTTAACATATTTAGGTAATAGTTCAAGAACTAAGTCTTTAGCGGCTTCACTAATCTTCTTAAATAAAGAAGTAGCGTTGTCATCTTCATCAATGATGACTTCTTTTTTCCCGTACATTCTACCAGCGTCCATCGCTGCGACCATTTCCATCAGCGTCACACCAGTGACTTTTTCATTATTGATTAAAGCGGTTTGGACTGGAGAAGCACCGCGGAGCTTTGGAAGTAACGAACCATGGAGGTTTAAACAACCAAAACGTGGAATATCTAAAAAACCTTGAGGGACGATTTGCCCATAGGCAAGAGTAATAACTAAATCGACTTTAAGATTGTCCATAAAGGAGAAATCTTGACGAATCTTGATAGGTTGAAAGACTGGGATATCGTATTTCTCAGCGATAACTTTAGTTGGCACTTTCTCAATGATACCTTTTCTTCCCACTGGATGATCAGGTTGCGCGACTAAGCCCACAAAGTGGTAGCCATCTAAGATCATTTGTTCGAAGACATAAGCACTAATTTCAGGAGTGCCCATAAATAAGAGATTCAAATCTTTCTTTTCCATATGGAAATATTATACAAAACCACCACTTTTTTTGCTACTATATGAAAGATGAAAATTTTATTAGTGAGTGACTCGCATAATGATTATGCTTCTTTAGACCGTTTAGCGGCCTCTTATCCTAATATGGATTTATATCTCCATGCTGGGGATAGTGAACAAGATGAATGGTCAATAAAGCCTTTTATATCTGTAAGGGGTAACTGTGACCACTACTATAACTTCCCAGAATACTTAATAATTCCTAGTCCATATGGCAATATTTTGGTACAACATACCCCATATATAAGTAAAGAGTTACTGACTAAACACAACGTGAAGATTGTCATCCATGGGCATACACATACTCGTAGAAACGAAAACAAAAATGGTATATTATATGTAAATCCGGGCGCTTTGAACTATGCTCGGGATAAGTTTGATGGTAGTTACGCCATCCTCGATATTGAATCTAATTCGGTAGACATTAAGTTCTACACGTTAATATAAAAAGGAAAAACATATGAAGAACAAACAACAATTGATCACTCAATTTGTCTTGAGTGCGGCAGATTTGCTTAAGACTTCTCGTCATTTTGTGAACATTTATCAACAAATGATGCACCAAAATAAGAAGAACGTCTATGCGGAATTTACCGGTTTAAACAGTAGAATTAAAAAGTACAAATACTCCAAGATGGATGAAAACGTTAAAAAGTACGCTCTTTATCTATCTAATAAGATTAAGAAAGAAGGCACAAACCGTGTTGTCTTAAAGGTCGCTAACTGCCCAAGTTGGGGTGAAATTTTCTGGGCCTTATTAATGAGCGGTTATGTCCCAGTTTTAGTGGACGCTAAGCTCCCAAGAGAAAATGTTATCAACTTAGCTAATCAAGCTAAAGCCATCGCTATTATTAGTGATGATAACCATGAATACACCATTAACAAAGTTAGATTAGACAATATCCTACAAAATGCTAAAGAAGAAATGTCTAATCCATCTTGGGCGGATGAAGTTATCTTCTCTTCCAGTGGTACAACTGGTGACGCAAAATTAATGGTTTTCAATGGTGAAAACTTTGTGAACCAAATTTGCTGTTCCTTAAAGATGACTGAAGAAAGTTTGGACATTATGTATCCAAAGAAAGTCGGTCAGATTAAGATCTTAGCGATGATTCCATTCCACCATATCTTTGGTTTTGTTGCTGTCTTCTTATGGTACACATTCTATGGCACAACCTTAGTGTTCCCAAAGAGCAATACCCCAAGCGATTTATTATCAATTTGCCAAAGAACAGGTATTACTCACGTCTATAGCGTCCCATTATTCTGGGATTCCTTAGCCTTGTCTATCAAGCGTAAGTTTGCTATGCAAAGCGAAGACAAACAAAAGCTTTTAGAAAAGATGATGGCTTATAACTTAGGTGAAATGGATGCTCAAGAAGCTGGCTTTGCTAGTAAGAAGATTGTCGCTGACAAGATTAAGAGCATGATCTTGGGTAAACACGTTAGATACTGTATCTCTGGTGGCGGCTATCTCTCTAATGAAACTTTAAGAGCAATTAACGGCTTAGGCTATCCTTTATATAACGGATATGGCATGACTGAAGTTGGTGTTACTTCTGTTGAACTTTCACCAGATGTTAAACAAAGATTATTAGGCTATATTGGTAAACCACTTAATGGTGTGGAATATAAAGTCAACGACGCTGATAATGAACTCTTAATTAAATCACCTACAATTCACATTAGAGAAATCATCGCTGGTGTGGAAAAAGAAACTGTTTTAGATAACGGCTACTTCCATACAGGTGACATTGTTAATCAAGGTGAAACTGGCTACATCATGAAAGGTAGAATGAAAGATGTCATCATCAACGCTAATGGTGAAAACATCTTCCCAGATGAACTTGAGATCTACTTCAAAGATTTACCAAACGTCACAAACTTATCTGTCTTAGGTGTTGTTAATAAAGACAAAGCTCTTCACGAAGACATCGTCTTAGTCTTAGAACTTGATGATAAGACCAGCGAAGAAGCCTTAAAAGAATTAGAAAAGACCATCAAAGGCATTAAGCTTCCTCACGACACGAAGATTGACGCTGTTTACTTAGCGAAGAATCGCTTACCAATGGCGAACAATATGAAAGTTAAACGTTTCGCGATTAAGAAAGAAATCGAAAACGGTTCTAACAAATATGTCTTGATTAATTCAAAGAAAGTTTCTTCTAAAACAAGAAAGTTAAGTGAAGAAGCCTTAACCAAGATTCTCCCACCTGTGAGAGAACTCTTCTCCAAGATCTTAGTCTTACCAACATTCAAGATTGATGATGAAGATCACTGGATTAACGACTTAGGTGGCGACTCCATGAACTACGTTGAATTGGTGCAAGAAGTTGACCGTTACTTCGACATCGAAGTTCCTGAAGAACAATACGGTAAACTCACCTGCGTCAACGATTTCGTTGAAGAAATTGCTCGCTTACTTAAACAAAAATAAAAAAAGCGTATAATAAATAATTGCATTATTTGTCGAGTTTTGGTAATATAACACTCGGCACTAAGAAAGAGGTAACTTTATGGCTAACATAAAATCACAAATCAAACGTATCAAAACTAACGAAAAAGCTCGTCAAAGAAACGCTTCCGCGAAAAGCGCTATCCGTACTTCCATTAAGAAAGTTAGATTAGCCGTCGAAGCCAAAGATTTAGCTAAGGCCGAAGAATTATTACAAGCGGCTTTCCGTTTAATCGATAAATCCGTCAGCGATGGTATTCAGCACAAGAACACTGCTGCTAGACAAAAAGGCGAACTTTCCAGATTAGTTAATTCGATTAAGTAATTATTTTCTTTGAAAATTAATTAAAAACAGTTCGAAGCTGTAATAGCGGTCCACAAGACCGCTTTTAATTTGCTTATCTAACTGATATAAGTCTTCTAAAGTTTGTAAAATACGTTTACGAGAAACAACAAAACTATTCTTTCTTAAGATCTTGGCTCTAATTGGATTGATATATAATTCTTTAGCGATGTCATCTGGAGAATAGTTGTGTCTGGCAAGATAAGAGACTCTATTTAATAATCTAAACTGATTAGCAATCATGGAGATTAAAGTGACTGGTTCAACATTGCTAGTCTTTAAATCTCTATATAAAGAAACTGCTTCCATATTTTTCTCATCCACGAGGTAGTTAAAAAGTAAGAAAGCATTTTCCTCAAGAGGTCTGGTGACCATCATTGTCACATCACTAAAAGTAATATGGTCTGTATAAAGGGCTAGTTTACTACCATTATTGAATAAGGAAGCATAGTCACCTTCAGTTCTTCTAGCGAGTTCCCCAATAGCGTCACTGTCTATGACAGTGTTTGGCCATTTGGACGCAAAATATTGTTTGACAACATCGTTCCATTGTTCTTGTTTAGGTTCGGCAACAGTAATCACTTTGCCGTTTTTTTCTATGAGTTGATAATATTCATTCTTTTTATCAATATCACTATCGGATGTATTCACTAAAAAGATGAGATCAACATCTGGGTTTGGTTGATTCAAATAATTTAATAAAGTTTGATAGTCTTGTTCGCTTTCAATCTTTGATTTAGTTCTTTCTTTCATCAAAAAATATGGAGAATCAATAACCACGACTTTTTTGTCGTAGCCTAGAGGCATGTAGTTAGCCTCACTGACAATCTCCTGGATTTGTGTTAAAGAAGCATCGAATTTAACGAAATTCATTGCATCGATTTCTTTAATGGAATCCTTAATGATGCTTTTCATTTGGCTTTTTAAACGAATGTTTTGTTTGCCATTTATAAGATAAATCATGAAACTATTATAAAATATTTTATATTTTCTAACTACACATTGTTGATAAAACTTATAAATGCTTTGATTTATGTCGAATGTGTATTATAAAATGTTTAAGATGATGCGAGGTCCTTAAATGGATTACCAAACTGCTAGTTCAGATTGCCATCATCTTTTTTTGTACTTAATTAAGCAAATTGTTTATAAGTAATTGTTCCTTCTAAATCCGTTCTTCTAATTCGGATATGGTATTTGTTTAAG
>JAFZLN010000155.1 GCA_017551465.1 Bacilli bacterium | reverse complement strand
CCGAGTAATGGGATTAATAAGCTTAATACAACAATAGTTGGTCTCATACCGGTATGTATTGTATATGTATATGCGTCCTATAACAAGTTATACGTTAACTTTTTTATTCTTATTAAAGATTTCTGGATATGGGTTATCTTTAGGATCTACATCAGAAAGTAAGCATACTGCATGATGCATTCTTTTGGTCAAATCTATTCTTTGTTCACTTTCTGGTAAGGAATCATCTTTATATAAAGGTGTACCCACTGTTAAGGTAATAGCGACTTCTTGTTTAAATATATGACGCCTTATCCAAGAAGGTTTTCTAAAAGAGAAACCAATAGGTAGGACTGGTTTATTAAGACGACACGCTAAAGAGGCAGCGCCTGTATGGAATGGTCTAATATATGGATAGCATTCCCACATGCTACCTTCGGCGTATATTTGTAACCATCCTCCATCTTTTAGATATTGTTCTACTGCTTTATTACAGGCAACTTTACCATTTAAATCACAATCAGGAATAGGGATACCACCCACTAATCTTACTAGAGGTCCACTTTCACCTCTCACATTAGGGGCCCACACTAAAACATGTGTATGTCTTGGACGTAGTGCTTTCATCACTGTGATATAGTCCCACATATGAACGTGATTAGAGACTGTAATAGCGCCATTGCTTAGTTCACTTTTATACTTTTTGAGGTTTTTTCTACCTTTTATTCTAAGCCCCATATAGATTGGGCATATTGGGAAAACAATTAAGTTAAGTAATACACGTACCCACCATTTTTTAAATCTAAAGCCTTTAGAATTATTAAAATATGGATAGTTTTCATCGAAAACTGTCCCATCATTCTTTTTGATCACTAAATAATGTTGGTCAGTATATTCTGGATAGTTATATTTTGTGGAATGAGGATTATACATCATTAAAAGTTTAGCATAAAAAGAAAGAAGCGGACAATTCCGCTTCCTTCTTTTGAACCGTTGTACCCATTACTGGATACCCAAGTTAAGCTCTATTGGCTGGTGATGCTTCTTGTTAAAATGCGTTTTGAACTGAGTAGCGCATTAATGGCCAGCTTCCCTAAGTTATTTACTTTAGGGCTTTCATCCTCTTCGTCATGTCCGGTGCCGGGTTTACTCTGCCAAGCTTTAACGCAGATGCCGGTGACTATTGCTAGTCAGGTGGGATCGTACCGATAACCACTATTGCTAATGGTTCTTTGCTAGTGCAACCAGTTAACGACGGCTCTTTAATCCTTCGAGGTTCCCGAATCAGTTACGGGAAGTGGTTGACTTATCTAGTCTTAAGTTCTTTAGGCCTTTTCTTTGTAAGATTTCCATCTGGGTTCTCTTACTATCATCTCACGTTAGGTTGAGCAATGAGATTTAGGCTTTGCGGTTAGGTTTTCTCTAACTCGCTTTGTTTTTCCCTCTTTGTCTTGTGTCCGGCGGTGGTTTTACGCTGTTAAACTCTAACTCAGCGACCACTGTAGCAGTGAGGTTTGCCGTTTGGATTTCCTTGCGGATTTCCAGCCTTTGCGATCATTGACTGGGAACTTTAATCCCAGAGCCTTACTATCAACGTCGTTTTAGTGGTGATCGTCTTACTTTTTAAGGCTAAGTTTTCGCCCATTCACTCTCTGTGCCATTACTGACCAGTTAGCTTATTTCAGGTTTTGAGTTGCTTTAGCCTGAATGTGGGGTGTTGATGGGTTATTGACCTTCATCATCCTCTTCGATCTTGTCGGGCGGTGGGTTTACGCTGTCAAACTCTAATTCAGCATCCACTGGAACAGGGAGGATTTGCCCTTGATTGATTCGAGAACCAATCTGCCAGTACAATCATTGATCCAAACTTTTTCTTTAATCTTGGAAACGCTTTAGCAACTTAGATACCTGCGTTGATTGATTTATCTGGTCTTAAGATATATAAGAATCTATCAATTCTTATAATCTTACTCACTCGGTTTCCCGGGTGGGTTATTATAGTATGCGCTTTATTAAAAATTATTGCAACACTTTTTTAAAATTTTTTTAATTATTTTTTATATATGATATTTTTCTTTGATTATATCTAACTTTTTTATTTCAAAAAATTTTATAAATATTTTAAATTAATTGTTTTTTTATATATTTTTTACCTATTTTTATCATTATTTTTTCATTATTTATTAATTATTTGTATTTTGTGAGCGCAGGAGTGTGTAGGCGCAGGCATGTGCGCACTTTCTTTTTATATATTTAGAAGCAAGCGAAAAGGCCACCGAAGCGGCCTTTTCTAAGAGAGAAAGGAATTCGCTGATTATTTCAGCGTAGCGGTTCCTAGTGCACTATAGACTAGGAGCCCGCGTGAGGAAGTTTTAAGGGTCGTTGAATAGCTGATGCTATTTGGGAATGCGACACTGTGACTACCTGTTGATACAGTATTAGATGTCACTAGTGTCTTGGTGATAGAGGAATTAGTTGTCGGAGTCTTTTCCATACCACCAAAGATGATCAATGTGCCATCGCTGATACTAACGTTTCCATCAGTATCTAAAGCTGCTGCACCGAAATTATTACCACCAGCATTACCTGGACCTTTAACTATCACAACACCACCTGTTTGGGTGTATGTGCCATTACTATCGATACCATCGGTATCGCCGCTCGTTGGAACTTCAACATCAAGTAAACCACCACTGACATTAATAGCAGGACTTGATTTGCCTTTAGTCGCGTTCATGCCATCATCTGTGGCATAGACATATGAGGAGCCACCACTGACATTGAAGACGTTTGCTTCTAAGCCTTCATAAGCGGTTTTAACATTGATTTCACCACCACTGATATTCATGATTCCATCAGCGTGCATGCCATCATCACTAGCTTCTAAAGTAAGAGAACCACCACTGACATTGACGTTGCCTAATGGGGAGTTACCGTTTTCGATAACACCATCATTATTTGCGTGTACTGCATCATCATAGGCTTTGATATCAATGGTGCCTTTTTTGATATAGATTTCATTCTCTGCTTTGATGCCTTTTGCAGAGACATCCGCACCATTAGAGTTGCCTGATGAGTAGTTACTCCAGCTTGAAAAGCTGATTGTTTTATTATTAACGGAAATTGTTACCATATCGTAAGCACTATTGAAAGCTTTAGCGTCACTCTTAGCAACATAGTTTTCTTGTGAGTATTCCGCGCCTTTATTAAAGCGATATAAGGTGAAACTTGTCGCGCCCGCTGGTTTATCTAATTGGTAGATGTAGTAACTACGACTACCGCCTCCGCCACCACCTGGGAAGCCACCACCAGGTTGTTGGCCACCTTCACTTTGTGTGCCTTTATAGGTTGCTGGATACCAGTTACCATCGATATAGGCAGCATAGTTATAGTTGCCATTAGAGTAGGTAGTTGAATTCATTCTTAAATAGAAGTTAGTGGTACTTGTTGAGACTGTATCACCAGTATAAGAAGAATACTTATTTGTTTTAGCTACAACGACTGTTGGAACCGTATCATCAGCTTGATCAACAACAGCGTTATAAGCTGCTTGAATAGCGTCACTCCAAGAGTTAATTGTTAAGGTACCACCATTAATGGTGACATCACCTTTTTGATTGCCTTTATTAGAGATATCACTATTATCGGTATGTAGGCCATCTCCACCACAAGATATGTCGATTGTGCCACTGGTAATTGTCACACTATCGTTACCTTTAATACCATGTCCTGGAGCGGTAATATTTAGTGTCTGTTTTTGGACTTTAACATCATCCTTACAATGGATGCCGTTATAGTAAGTAGATTCAATATTTAAGGTACCTGTGCCTTTAAGTTTTAAGTCGCCATTCGCGACATAAATCGCACCTTTATATGATTCACCCGCTAAGGATGTTCTTTTATCTTTAACATAGTTAACTGTGTTCTTTTTCGCAGAGATATCAATTCCTTCGCAGTCTTCTACATAGATAGGGGCATCAGTACCATTTTCAATAGTGACACCATTGAGCTCGATAACGATTGATTTATCCGGAGCGTTAACATAGATTTGCTTATAGTTTTGATTAACGGAGAAGGTATATTCATCCTCACTAGAATCATATGTACCATTATTTAATGTTTTAGAAGTAATGAAGTAGATAGATGTATCTGTTTCATCGGGTTTATATGGCTCTTCATCCTCATCTTTAGCAACAACTGTTAAAACACATGTAGCTGTAAATCCACCATCTTTAGTGGTGACTGTAATAACAGTAGTACCTTCTTTAATGGCGGTGATGGCACCGTTACTAACGGTGGCCACACTAGAGTTACTACTTGTCCAAGATACTTCTTTGTTTAAAGCGGTATCTGGAGTAACCGTCGCGGTTAACACTACGGTTTTACCCACTTGCATGGATAAGGTGTCATAGTTAAGAGAAACGCCACTGACTTCAGTTTCGCTATAGCTATGGCTTGGATTATGACTATTTGATGGAGTGACGATATTTCCGCAAGCGGAAATAGATAATGCTAAAAAGAGTGTACAAGGTAATAAAAATAGTTTCTTATTTTTCATAACTTTAATTCCTCCTTTTATAATGTTTTATCTTCTCCAACGAATGGTAAGATCGAGATTTCTAAATTACCATTCTTAGTTCTAAGTTCATCAATGAACGCTTTTTCTTCTTTTTTGTTCTTTAATTCAATCTTGTATGAGAGTTTAAAAAGTGATCCCATGCCAGTTGTTTTAACTTCTATAAGTTCATTGCTCTTTAGATAATGGGCAAATGTATCATCGAATACTTCTTTATATTCAAGAGATTCTGGAATAGTGATTTTAAGCATCTTTTCGTCATCGAATCTCTTACCGTTAAATAAGTTAACGCTTGTAAGTAAGAGATAAAGAATAGCGATGAAGGTAGCTAATATAGTGGCAAATACGACATAACCTAAGCCACAGACTAGACCAATGGCAATACCCGCAAATAAGAGTAATAATTCTTCCGCTTTAGCGTTAGCGCTTCTAAATCTTACTAAGCCAAGAGCCACTGCTAAGGTAGCAATTCTCACCGCTCCTGAAGTTGTATCATCTAAGAAGATTGATACCATTGATACAACAGCCGCCACAATCATTGGCATAATCGCGCTTGTAATAAAGAAACTTTTAGTGCCTCTCATTTTTAATGAGATGACTAATGTAAATAGCATTGAGATAACAAAGGCAATAGCCACGATAATTAAAGCGATAACAACTTTATCGACATTACTAAGCATGTTGAATAACGAGTTCATGGGCTAGTCTCCTTTCTTGTTGTTGATTCATATTTGCGGTCATCATTTTGTATGCTGTACCGACTTTAGAAAAACTTGTTTTATAGATTTTATATTCACTTAAGATTTTCACTAACCAAAGAGGTAGTTCTTGTTGCACTTTAATTTCTAAAATTGCACTACCAGATGGTAAGAGAAGATCTCCTTCCATATTGGTATGAAGATTTAAATCATGAGTGCGGTATCTTGGTGCTTCATCAATGGTTAATCTGATATTGCCATCTACTTCTGCATAGGATGTTCTATCATAGATAATCATGATTTTTGGTTCTAAACTTTTAAAATGGTCACGGAAGTAGGTAAGCTCATGAGATACTTGGTCATCTTTCATGTCCACTGCATCTTTGTTAATAAAAGAAACTGCGGTATCTTCATTAAGCGCTATTCTTCTTTTATACACAAAGCCATCAACTTTTCTTTTAAGTTCTAAATAGACTTGGTGTTTATCATTAGCTAAGCCATAAGATCTTAATCTAATCTTTTCTTTGTAAAGAGGCTTATCTATTGATGTTCTGATTAAATAATAATCAGGAGTGTCATAATAAATAGAGGCAATAGAGGTTTTACCATATTGATCAACTTCCATATGACCAGTAAGGGCATTTTTAAAAGCCACTAATTGGTCCTTAGTGAGGATGAACTTCATTTCGATACGTTGCATCATGGTAATAGCGTCCATTTAAGCCTCCTATCCTATAAACAAAAGAGTGGTTAATAAAAATCTTCCTAGCTCTTTGTCTAACTTAAGCATAGGAAGATAAACTTAAATGAAATTAAAGTTGAATATTATTTTTAAAAACTAATATAGAAGTAGATTTTACCGTCTTTCACGGAAACATTAACTTTACCTTTATGTAGTTCAACAATCTCTTTAGCAATACTTAAACCAATACCAGAACCTTCTTTAGAAGAGGATTTAGGAGAACGATAGAATCTTTCAAATAAGAGATTAGTGTCCATTTCATCGTCTTCAACATCGTTAGAGAAGATGATGTCTACTTTTTTGTTAGCGTTCCTTCTCACGATTAAGGTGACTTCACCTTTATCTTTAGCGTATTTTAAAGCGTTATCTAAGAAGATATAGAATAATTCATTAATTAAATACTTATTAGCCTTGATATCAATATCTAAACCAACTTCATGTTTAAAGGTTAGTTCTCTATTTTTATAGGTAGGCGCGAACGCTTCAATGCTTTCATTAGCGAGATCTGTTAAAGAGAACACTGCAAATGGATAGTTATCTAAATTAGCCTCGTCTAATCTAGAGAGAGTCACTAATTGTTTAGTCATAGTGTTTAGTCTTAAAACTTGGTCATGAATTGATTCAGTCCATTCGGTTTTGCCGTGGTCCATTTCAATAAGTTCTAAGTCAGTAGAAATAATGGTTAAAGGTGTTTTTAATTCATGTGATGCATTAGTGATAAACGCCTTTTGTTTTTTATAAGATTCTTCACTAGTTTTGAAGACCAGCTTACTCGATAAGATGATTAAAAGCGCTAAGACGGTATAGCTTATCGCGGCAATTAACATCGAACTCGTAAAGAAACTATTAAAAGCGTGAGTTCTTTCTGAGGTGTCTAGAAAGGCCACAAAAGTAAGTTTAACATCAATCTCTTCTGTAGTTTGTATTGGACCTTCTGGAGTATATTCCCAGCCAGTTACTCTTTCGACTTTATCTTCGGTATCAAGGCGTTTAAAACGTAATTGACCAACATTACCTTCTTTTTCCCCACTAGCGTATATCTTCACGCTCATTAATTGACGTAATTCCACATCACTATCGCCAGGGGCGATATGTGAATAGTCATAGTATTCAATAGAGCCTGATTCATCAAAAACAGTAATAAAATATTGTTCATTTAAATCTGGGTTTCTTCTGCTTGGATCTTGTCCGCCATATTGACCACCATATTGACCACCCCAGTTACCACTATAAGACATAAGTCTATTTTGATGGCCATATTCAATAACACTATCGAGTGATTGTTTTGTTTCTCTTTCTACCTTAAGGTAGTTAGAGACATTAATTGCTGCAATTGTGGCGCTTAAAACAAAAAGAATCGACACTAAAGCCACAAGAATAAAACGTAAACGAAGTTTTCTAATCATTGTTATACTCCAAGTAATAACCTTGGTAACGAATTGATTTAATCTTAACCTTGGAGTTAATACTATCTAATTTCTTTCTTAAATAGGATATAAATACCCACACATTCTCGCTTGTGCTATAGGAATCAATATCCCAAACGTTTTTGCTAATAGTGTCTTGAGAAACAACATTACCATTAGCCTTCATGAGCAAGGTCATGATTTGTAATTCTTTATTCATTAAGGTGACTTTATTTTCATTATTAATCAAACAGCAGTTATTAGTGTCTAGCACTAAATCACCGAATGATAATTTATTATCTTCTTCATAAGATGGTTGACGACGAAGTAGCGCTCTAATGCGGGCTAAAAGTTCATCCACCACAAATGGTTTTGGTAAGTAATCATCTGCGCCTAAATCAAGCCCGTGTATCTTATCTTCTGTTGTGGACTTCGCGGTCAACATAATGATTGGAGTGTCAATCTTATTAATTCTGACTCTCTTTAAAACGTCTAAACCATTGATTTTAGGAAGCATGATATCAAGGATGATGACATCGTAATGATATTGTTCAATATATAAAAGAGCTTCTTCACCATCAAAAGCACTGTCAACGATATAAGAGTTGCGTTTAAGGACAGTGGCTAAAGCTTTATTTAGTTGAATAGAGTCTTCCACTAAGAGTAATTTCATACTTAAAAACTATATTTAATACCTTAAATAAACCTTAAATCATATTTTTGCTACTCGCAATAATTATTTATAATTATCAGTCATTTAAGGTTCGTATATTAGAATAATGCAGAAATAATCTTTAAAACAGAGCAGATACTCTTTTTAATACCTTTAAATTTATAGTCTTGTGGAACCTTTTCACTGATTTCAATCATGTGTTCAAAGTCTTTAGTAATATCATCCATGCATGGACACTTATAAAGGATCGCACCGCACTCAAAGTGATGCACAAGGCTTCTAAAATCAAAGTTAATGGTGCCGACGAATCCTAATTCATTATCCGCGATGGCGGTCTTCATATGGTTAAAGCCTGGACGATATAAATAGATATTAACACCAGCGTCTAATAAGTATCTGAAATTAGATTTAGCCATCCAATAGACAATTGGTTTATCTGGCATACCTGGAACGATTAAGTTAACTTCTACACCTCTTAAGGCTGCGCTTCTTAAAGCATCTAATAAGCTATAAGTAGGCACTAAGTATGGAGTTGAGATATATACCTTCTTTTGAGCATAGTTAAGGATATTGATATATGTTTGTTCGCCTGGAAGCGCGCTCACATAATCACCTGGGCCATCGCCAAATGGCATTACATAACCACCATCTTCATATTTTGGGTAATCATAATTCATCCATTTGTTATAGTCAGAGATGTGACCCACAACTAAGTTAAGGTTTTGAAGGAAGACAGCGATTAAATTATTAATCGCACTACCTTCGATTTTAATCATGGTATCCTTCCAATAACCAAATCTATTAATGTAATTAGCGTATTCATCCGCTAAGTTCATACCACCGGTAAAAGCCATTTGATGGTCGATAACGACAATCTTTCTATGATCACGGTTATTATAGACACCAGAAAGGATGGGTCGAAATGGGTGGAACTTATAACACTTAATACCATATTTACCTAAGATTTTTGGTGTTCTAGCGCTGATAGTGCCACCACACCCCATATCATCATAAATAATACGTACTTCAACGCCCTCTTCAGCCTTTTTGATTAAAACATCCTTTACTTCATCCCAGATTTTACCATCTGTAATGATAAAGAATTCCATGAAGATAAACTCTTTAGCGAGCTTTAAGGATTCGATTAATTCAGGGAAGAATTCTTCACCAGTAGCGTAGTATTTAACTCTATTGTTAGGATGAATGCCTAACTTAGTGATGTTATTGATATATCTAAAAGCATTAACAGCGGTGCCTAATTCTTCACGATATTCTTTTTTAGCGTTTTCATCTAATAAGAAGTGTTTGTTATATTCTTCAGTTGTGGTTTTGATGATGCGTTTATCACGTTTATTTAAACCATGGTTACCAAAGATTAAGAAAAGTATGGATGTGAACAACGGCATAAGGAGCATGCCTACAATCCAAGGAATCTTAAACTCAGGATCTTCGTGTTTGTTAACGATTCTAAAGAAGATTATTACAGCGATGACAAATGCGGCAGCACGTAATGGGTGATAGATTAAAGCGATTATTATATCGATATTCTTTTGGCTGATTGTTGGATCATCAATCACCACTTTGACAACATCATCAAGATAGAATTGAACAAAGACAATAACTGCTAATTCTAATAATAGAATTAATAAAACAAGGAAATATCCAGAAAATAGATTTCTAAAAAACTTTTTCATAATATCCTCCTTGATTACCCGTATATATTATTGTAGCACATTTGTGCTATTTTTTATATTTTGTATTGCTTTATTAATATAAAAGACTATGATAGTCGTTTGTATGATTGCCACTATCATTATTTCAGTCCTGACATTCCTAGGAATCACATTATCAACATTATTCTTCCCTCGTATTAAACTAGGGAAGTTTTATCTTGATACTTATTGGATTATTGCTTTAGTGGGTGCATTACTCTTAGTTGTTACACTTAATTGCCCAGTTAAAGAGATTGTTTCTTCTTGGACTAGCAGTAATGCAATTAATCCGATTAAGATTTTAATTTTGTTCTTCTCAATGACTATCTTATCCATCTTCCTTGATGAAGTTGGACTATTTAAGTATCTTGCCACCTTAGCGGTTTCTAAAGCTAAGAATAATCAACAGTTACTTTTCTTTGCATTATACTTTCTAATCTCGTTTTTAACAGTATTCACTTCTAACGATATTGTGATATTAACTTTCACTCCTTTTATTTGTTTCTTTTGCAAAAGAACAAAAATTTCCCCGTTACCATATTTAATCGCGGAATTTACCGCGGCAAATACTTGGTCAATGATGTTTGTGATTGGTAATCCTACCAATATCTATTTAGCGACATCCGCGGGTGTGACATTTATTGAATACTTTAAGGTGATGGCCTTACCAACAGTATGCGCTGGTATCATTGAATTATTCTTGATTCACTTATTGTTCCATAAGAAACTTAAGGAACCTTTATCTCATGAAGATATCAATTGTAACCACATTGAAAGTAAGTTTGACTTAATCGTTGGTATCTCTCATTTAGCTATTTGTTTAATATTCTTAATTATCTCACCATACATTGGTTTAGATATGTGGCTCATATCTTTGATATGTGCAAGTTCTTTATTAATATTTGTTTTAATCACTAGATTAGTGAGAAGAAAACAGTGGCATTTCTTAACCAATTCCTTAAAGAGATTACCTTATCAATTAATCCCGTTTGTGTTATCCATGAGTATTGTGGTTATCGCACTTCATTATCAAGGCATCGCTACAAAAATAGGTGAATTATTAAGTCACATCCCTCCTGTTTTAGGTTATGGTGTCTCTTCCTATTTAGCCTCTAACATGGTCAACAATATCCCAATGTCTATCTTATTCGCGGATATTCCATTAGGTTTAGAAACTCACTCATATTATCAAGCAATTTACTCCACGATTATTGGTAGTAACATTGGTGCCTTCCTTACACCTGTAGGCGCTCTCGCGGGTATTATGTTTGAAAACCTCTTAAGTAAATATGAAGTTAAATATACTTTTAAAGACTTTGTGAAATACGGAACCATTATTAGTGTTCCGGTTATCACGACTGCTTTATTAACATTATTCTTAATACTTCATTAAGCTTCGTAGTCTTTAAATCTTTTAAACATATAGATAGGCACCATTAGCATTAATACGCCAATGATAAGCGGGAAATAACTATTTAGTAATCTCATGAAAGGGATATCACGATAATGTGGTATGACTTTATATAAGAATTCTTGAATGATAACAGCGTCCGCCAAAGCGGAAACAAACGTCATCTCTTTAATACCGATGACCATGATGTCATCTTTTTGTAATGCACCTTTTAAGTTGATGATTGATAAAACAAACATCAAAATCACAAAGGCGATAAATATATAACTAACAATATCTTTAAAGTCATGTTTACTAGTGGTATCAATGCCCCCGACTTTAAGAACCGCAAATAATAGGAATAGAACGGCGAACGCTAAAGCGAGAACCATCATAATAAAATATGATCTCTTTTTAGCTTTTCTATCAGCATTCATATCTTTACAGAAGATAAACTTACAAGCGCAGACTACCGCAGTGGATAAAGAAGCAATGATTAAAATCATGGAGTTAGAAATAACACCTAATCCAATTTTATAAAGAAAGGACACTAAAGAGATGATTGCCATCAATAAAGCAATCTTTTTAGGAGTGATTAATTTCTTTAATTTACTTGGTTTCTTCTTTTTCTTTTCTTTAGCCATACTGTCCTCACTACTTTATAACTCTATAAATCGAGGCTATTTTGATTAAGCAAAAATTCTTCTAACGAAATAATTAATATCCCATCTCTATTTGTGTAGCTTAATAATGGTTTATTAATTACTACAAGTTTTTTAAAAGACCCAGGGACCGCTAAAAGGGAATCATATTCATTATTTAAATGTTTTCCCTGAGGTACTCCATCCATTATTTGAATATAGTATTCTTTACTTCCACTTCTAACGATAAAATCTACTTCGCACTGCGCGTAGACCCAATTGCCAAGTTTGTTTTTTATTTTTCTTTCAACGAAGCCAGCATCAACAATGTATCCACGGGTTTTTAATTCGTTAAATACAGTGTTTTCAATGAGAAATCCTTCATTAGGCTCACGAAAATTTATTCTGACATTTCGTAGCCCTATATCTTGGCAATAATACTTACTAGGTGTATTTAAATACGACATGCCTTTGATGTTATATCGTTTTGCTTCATCAAATAAAAAGGCATCTTTAATTCCAGTAAAAAATTTTGAAATAGTTTCATTATCTATCTTAATCTTTTTTTCGCTTTTCAAATAATTCGCCATATTGAGTGGATTGGTTAAATTTCCTGTTATAGAGCACAAAGCGTCTACAGTAGCGCTTAACTCATCCACTAAGTTTGTGTTTATATTTTTCTTGATATCGTCAACATAAACATTGTTCATAAGATTACTTAAGTATCTTATTTTTCCTTGATCTGTCTTTTCTTCAAATAAGCCAGGCATACCACCGAATCTTAAATATTGCTGCAAGGCGAATCGTTTGTCACCATCATATGATTCATAGAATTCTGAAAAAGATAACGGCCTGACATTTATTTCAGTTCCTCTATCTTTGAATTCATCATTAATATCCTTCGACAAAAATTTCGAATTACTGCCAGTAATATAGATATCGTAGTTGTCATGTTTGTTAAGGGAATTGACCGCTCGCACAAAATCTTCTACTTCTTGAATTTCATCTAGCATGATGTAATACTGCATTGAATCATCAGTTGCTATGGATTCTATATATTTTCTTAATTCACCCTTGAGCAATAATTTGTCGTTTTTTTCGTCATCTAATTCAACGACAATAATCTGCTCATTTTTAACACCACTATCTTGAAGATAATTCCTATATAGTTTTGTTAATAAAAATGACTTTCCAGATCTTCTTAATCCAGTTATTATTTTCACTTTGGATGAATGTCGTTTTTCAATCAACTGATTTAGATAATAATCACGTTTAATCATAGCCTGTTTCCGCAATTTTATAGAATTTTCTAGTTTTTTGCGATTTCATTATATCATACAAATCTAATTATTGCGCAATAAATATTCAAAAACGTTGCACTACTTATATTGGGAAGAATATAAGGAAAAATAGAATCCTTCTTTCTTCATTAATTCTTGATGGTTGCCTGTTTCCACAATAGCGCCATCTTTCATTACTATAATGATATCAGCCTTTTCAATTGTGGATAATCTATGAGCGATAACAATAGATGTTTTATCTTTCATCATATAGTCAAAAGCATCAGTAATGAGCTTTTCACTACGGGTATCAATATTACTAGTGGCTTCATCTAATATCACTAGTTCTGGATTAATAAGCATGATACGAGCAATCGCTATCATTTGTCTTTGACCTTCGGATAAACCGTGTCTATTACTAACTTTAGTTAAATATCCATTTGGTAAGGTATTAATAAAGATATCAGCGTGAGCCTTTCTAACGGCTTCTTTTACTTCTTCTTCACTAGCGTTTTTCTTATAGTAACAAATGTTATCTAAGATGGTACCACTGAAAATCCAGGTATCTTGAAGAACCATACCAACATGGCTTCTTAATGATTCTTTCTTAATGTCTAAATATGATTGGTTATTAATGTTGATATCACCGCTATTTGGATCATAGAAGCGCATCAGTAAATTAATGAGTGTTG
>JAFZLN010000154.1 GCA_017551465.1 Bacilli bacterium | reverse complement strand
TTAGGTATTTCTGATATTCCATTTGATGGCCCAATCGCTGGTGTCTATGTTGGTAGAGTTGATGGTAAATTCGTCATTAACCCAACTGTTGCTGAAAAAGAAGCAAGTGATATCAACTTAGCGGTTGCTGGTACAGAAGAAGCCATCAACATGGTTGAAGCGGGCGCGGACCAAGTGAGCGAAGAAGATATGCTCGACGCTTTAATGTTTGGTCACGAAGCTATCAAAAAACTCTGCCAATGGCAAAAAGAAATTATTAAAGAAATTGGCAAACCAAAAAGAGAAATTGAATTATATCAATGTGATCCTGAAATTGAAAAAGATGTTACAGATCGCGCTGAACAACGTTTAAAGAAAGCCATTTCTATCTTTGATAAGTTAGAAAGACAAGACGCTATCGACGCCATCGAAAACGAAATTTTAGATGATTACGATACACGTAAATACGAAGATGAAAAGACTCATCAAAAAGTCATGCACATGGTTAATGAAACCTTAGAAGGTCTCGTTGCTAAAGAAGTGCGTAGATTAATTACTGATGAAAAGATTAGACCAGATGGCCGTAAAGTTGATGAAATCCGTCCATTAGACGCTCAAGTCGACTTATTACCAAGAACTCATGGCTCTGCCATGTTCACACGTGGTCAAACTCAAGACATCTCCATCACAACATTAGGTGCTAAGAGCGATGCCCAAATCATCGATAACTTAACCGAAGAAGATACACGTCACTGGATGCATCACTATAACTTCCCACCATATTCTGTTGGTGAAGTTGGTAGAATGGGTTCTCCAGGTAGAAGAGAAATCGGTCACGGTGCTTTAGGTGAAAGAGCTCTCTCCTATGTCATTCCAAGTGAAGAAGAATTCCCATACACAATTAGAACAGTCGCAGAAGTCGTGGAATCCAATGGTTCCTCCTCACAAGCTTCTATCTGTGCTTCCTGTATGTCCTTAATGGCCGCTGGTGTCCCACTCAAAGCCATGGTTAGTGGTATTGCTATGGGCTTAATCAGTAGCGGTCCATTAGACGGCAAACACCCATATACAATCCTCACCGATATCCAAGGTTTAGAAGACCACTTCGGTGATATGGACTTCAAAGTGGCTGGTACTGAAAAAGGTATTACCGCTTTACAAATGGATATTAAGATTAAGGGTGTCACCCGTGAAGTCTTAAAAGAAGCTTTAGCCCAAGCTCATGTCGCTAGAGCGCAAATCCGTGAAGTTATGGCTAAAGCCATCGCTGAACCAAGACCAGATGTCGGTAAATATGCTCCTAAGATGGATACATTCTTCATTGATCCAGATAGAATCAGAGAAGTTATCGGTACCGGTGGTAAAGTCATTAACGAAATCATCGCTCAATGTGATAACGTCAAGATTGATATCGAAGATAATGGTCAAGTCACCATTTACCACATGGATAGAGAAACCATCAATAAGGCTAAAGGCATGATTCAAGACATCGTCCGTGAAGCCAAAGTTGGTGAAGTCTTCGAAGGTGAAGTCAACCGTGTTGAAGACTATGGTGCATTTGTCCACTTATTTGGTAATGTTGATGGCTTATGCCATGTCAGCCAATTAGGCTATGGCTATATCGATAGAGCCCAAGATGTTGTCAAATTAGGTGACAAACTCAAAGTTAGAGTCATCGAAATCGATGAAAAAGGCAAAGTGAAAGTCTCTCATAAAGAATTCGCTGAAAAGCCAGAAGGCTATGACGAAGAAAAAGAAAGAGCGTCACGTCCTGAACACATTCATCGTCCAGACAAATCCTTCAAAGGCCCAAAGAAATTTAAAAAGTAAGCCTTAAATAATTCAAAATAGACCGTCCTATGGATGGTCTTTTTTGTTGCTTGATAGAGAATACATTTTTTTCTTACCAAATCAATGTGACAGTTGTATACTAAAGTTGTTAACAGAACAATTTGTCTCCCATTATCTAGTTTTTTTGATGTGGGACAATCGTTCTCATACACATAGAGAAAGGATTTATACAATGAAGAAAAACAAGGTTCTTCTCCCAATGATGGCGATTTCGTTATTGTTTGGTTTAGGTTTGGGTGCATGCAATCAATCAGGCTCACAATCCAAAAACAATAATCCATCATCCTCCGTTCCTGCAAAGGAAAAAATTAAGGTTACAGACACTAACCAAAAAACCGAAGGTGAAATCGAAATCGAAGCTACTTTACAGCTTCAAGCCAGTGTTGAAGGTGTCACATGGGGCACTTCAAACGCTAAAGTTGCAACAGTTGATGACAAAGGCTTAGTTACCGCTGTTGGCGTTGGCTCTACTACTATCACAGCCACAAAAGAAGGCTATGACAAAGGCACATTCAGAGTCACTGTTAAAAGAGGTGCTCCTTTAGCCACATTACATTTCGAAGATGCTGATCACTATGCCGCTGATGGTTGGTGGGGTACAGCCGATGAAGGCTGGTCACCACTCTATGCCAGAAGTGAAGGTAATGCTTCTGATCAACAATGCATCGCTCACTTAGATAATGGCGATAAAGAAACATTAACATTTAATAGTAACGCTGCAATCAAAGCAGAGTTAGTTATTATGATGGCTTCTTCTAACGGCGTTGAAAAGATGGCGGATGTCATGAGCGTTAAACTCAATAACGCTGCCGTTGATTTAGGCGATAAAGCTTTTGATTCTACTGGTTCAAATAGTGAGTTTGCTGAATTCTCACTTGGTCAATTAGATTTAATTAGTGGTGATAACGTCTTAGAATTATCATTCTTAGCTTCCGCCCCATATATCGATGACTTAATGCTTTATTCAAAACAACAAGCGACAGTCACCGCTAAACCTGCAGCTGAAAAGCAAAGAATCGTTGCCGCTAAAGAATCATTAGATGTTAACCTTGGCGGAGAACCAACACAAATCGAATTAACCGCTCCAACAGCAATGGATGGCGTGTCATTTATTTCTAGTAAGGAAGAAGTGGCCACTGTTAATGAACAAGGCCAAGTCTCTGGTCTTAAATTCGGTACTGTTACTATCACAATTATGAAAGAGGGTTGGTATTCAGCCAGAATTTCTGCCACAGTCGATAAAGAAAAACTTCCAGGCGAAATTAGAGTCCAAGCGGAAGACGCAATTGATTTACCATCAAGTTTCCATATGTATACCGATAGAACAAGTGGTATCCAAAATGGTCACTACGGTGGTGCTTATATCACAGGTTATGATGTCAACGAAGCTTGCGCGTTAAATTACAAATTCGAATCAGAAAAAGCACAAGCGATGACACTCATTATCGCTGGCGCTTCTCACTATCAAATGGCGGAAGACTTTGTCTTCGGTGTTGATGCTGTCATTAAATTAAACGGCCAAGTCGTCACTCCAGCTGGTGAAGCAAAGATTGAATCTAACCAAGTTATGGGCGCTCCAACTGTTGAAGTTACAATCGGTGATGTCAACGTCATACAAGGCGAAAATACATTTGTTCTTGAATTCATCGAAAGAGCTCCAGCTCTCGATGCTTTCAGATTTATTCCAAAGAACTAATAAAGGAATAATTTAAAAACTAGATCTCTCATTACGGGAGGTCTTTTTTCTTCACTTCATCTATAAAAAATAATTAACAATACTATTCAAAAACTATTTTCTTTAGTTATAATAGGTTTAACAAAGAGTTTGATTAATATACACATTCGTCTGAAGTGTTTTTTAGCAAATTCAAAATCATTTTTAATAAAAATAGAGAAAGGAATTTAAAAATGAAAAAGACAAAATTTTTGCTACCACTTTTTGCGTTGGCCTTATCATTCGGAGTGATTGGCTGTAACCAAAACGGTGGTAATAGTGCATCTAACTCTCCAGCATCCACTAAAAGCAGCATCCCTGCTAAACCAAAGATTGCCGTTAGTGCGGCTGAAAACAAAACAACATTAGAATTAGAAGATACAGTGCAATTAAGCGCTAAAGAAGGCGATGCCGTTCTTGAAGGTATTACTTGGAAGACTAGTGATGCGACAGTCGCTTCAGTTTCTGATGCTGGCTTAGTAACCGCTCTTAAGAAAGGCTCAGCCACAATTACTGCCACAAAAGATGGTTATACCGAAGGTAAAATCACCATCAACGTTAATGGCGCGGATATCATCGTTCAAGTTGAAAGTGGCACAAGTGAAGGTAGTGTCGTCACATTCAAAGAATCACACAATGTTGACACTGATATGGTTGACCAATGGCCATCACAAGCTGTTCTAACATTATCATTCAACGTTAAGAAAGCCGGTAACTATGAATTCTACATTTCTTGTAGGGCCCATGGTGGTTATCAATCAGAAAACACCGATGTCTTCGCGGATGTCTTAGAAGTGAAGATTAATGACACTGCTGTAGCGTTATCTGGCCAAGCCCAAGGTGGCACATTCACTGACTATAAAGCAGGTGAAGTTGCCCTTACTGCAGGCGCTAATACCATGACTGTGAAGAGTCTTGCCGCGGATAATGAAAATCCAACCATCGACTTCTTCATGTTCTCACCAAAAGCCTAATCGCTTATTAATACTAACTAGACCTCTCTTATGGGAGGTCTTTTTCTATATAATCATTGAAATTATTCTCACTTATTCATAAAATGAATATGACAAGCGATTTTTTATGAAACAAATACATGATGTTTTAATTATAGGTGCAGGTGTGACCGGCACCATGATTGCTAGGGAATTAAGTAAATATAAACTAGATACTGTGATTATTGATAAAAGCAATGACGCTGGTAATTTAACTAGTTCCGCTAATAGCGCAATCATCCATTCTGGTTATGATCCAGAACCAGGTACAAACAAAGCTAAATTCAACGTCTTAGGCAATAAGATGTATCCAGAGCTAGTTAAAGACTTAGATGTCCCATATATTCCATGTGGTTCTTTAACTGTGGCCCTTGAAGAAGAACAATTAGAAATCCTAAAACAACTAGAAGAACGTTCTAGAATAAACGGCGTTCCAGTGGAACTTCTTAATAAAGAACAAGTCTTAAAGATGGAACCAAATATCAATCCAGAAGTAAAGGGTGCGTTGTACGCTCCAACAGCGGGTGTTATTGATCCATTTAATCTTGTCATTCACGCCATGGAAAACGCTATTGATAATGGTGTATCTTTCTTAAGAAATCACGAAGTAAAAGATATCAAAAAAGAAAACGACTACTTTGTAGTCAATACTAATAAAGAAGATTTATACGCGCGTGTACTAATTAACGCTGCGGGTGTGAAAGCCGATAAGATTGCTGCAATGATTGAAGATATCGATTGGGCGATTACACCAAGAAAAGGTGAATACTATTTGTTAGATCACTATAAAGAAGGTCTAGTGAATAGAACTATCTTCCCATTACCAAGTAAGAAAGGTAAAGGTATCCTAGTATCTATTACCTCCTCTGGTAACTATATCGTTGGTCCAAGTAGTGAATTCGCTGAACCTGATGATGTCTCTACTGACGTTCCAACATTAGCGAATATTAAAGCCTCAGCCTCATTAATGGTACCTTCAATTCCATTTAAAGAAACGATTAGAGTCTTCTCTGGTTTAAGAGCGACTTGTACTCGTCACGATTTCATTGTGGAACCTGCAAAAAATGAAAGAAACTTCATTAATGTTGCCGGTATTGAATCGCCTGGTTTTGTCAGCGCTCCTGCAATCGCTGAGTATGTCATTAACGAATTAGTTAAACCGGTCTTAAAACTAGAAAAGAATCCAAACTTTAATCCAAAAGTTAAACCATATCACCGTATGCATTATTTAAGCGAAGAACAACAAGTTCAAGCAATTAAAGAAAATAGTGACTTTGGTGAAATCGTTTGTAACTGTGAACATATCTCCTTAGGAGAAATCAAAGAATCATTAGAAAGAAGTTGTCCACCTGTTTCTATTAAAGGTGTGAAGAGAAGATGTCGTGCGGGATTCGGCAAATGCCAAGGCGGTTTCTGTCAGCCAAAGATTCTTCTTCTTTTAGCAAAACATTATAATGTTTCCCCAACTGAAATCCCTTTAAATGAAGAAGGCAGTTATATCATTGATCACTTAATCAAGGAGGCCAAATAATTATGAGACAAATTGATTTAGTGGTAATTGGTAGTGGCGCCGCTGGTATGGCTGCGGCTATTGAAGCCAAAAGGAACGGCGTTAATGATTTATTAATCTTAGAGAAAGATGAAAAGCTAGGTGGTATTTTAAACCAATGCATTCATAATGGTTTTGGCTTAACTGAATTTAAAGAAGAATTAACTGGTCCAGAATATTTGCAAAGATTTGTGGATGAAGTTAAACGTTTAGAAATCCCATATAAGCTAAACGCTCAAGTCATTGACTTAACAAAAGATAAAGTTATCACTTATTCTTCTAAAGAAGATGGTTTAGTTAAATTACAGGCTAAGGCCATTATTATGGCCACAGGCTGTTATGAAAGAAACGCTGGGGCGATTATGCTTCCAGGCGATAGATGCAGTGGCGTTATCACTGCAGGTACTGCCCAACGCTATTTAAACATCAACGGCTTGATGGTTGGTAAACGTGTCGTCGTTCTTGGCAGTGGTGATATTGGCTTAATCATGGCTAGAAGATTAACACTAGAAGGTGCGAAGGTCTTATGTGTTAGTGAAATCATGCCATATAGTGCGGGCCTTAACCGTAATATCCAACAATGTTTAATCGACTATGATATTCCTTTATATCTATCTAGAACAGTCTCAAAAGTTATCGGTAAAGATAGACTAGAAAAGGTCATTTTAAGCGCAGTGGATGAAAACCTACAAATCATTCCAGGAACGGAAATGGAATTTGAGTGTGATACCCTCATTCTTTCCGTTGGTTTAATCCCATATGTTTCCTTACTCAACTATATTGATTGCCCAATTAGTTCCACTAAAGGCGCGGTTGTTAATCAATACATGGAAACAATGATTCCTGGTATATTTACCGCAGGTAACTGTTTACACGTCCATGACGTTGTCGACTTTGTCAGCCAAGAAGCTAGACTCGCTGGTCGTTCAGCAGCGTTATATCTAAAAAATGAAATCAATAATGATGAAAAGAAAATTCCTATTAAACCAGGAAATAATATATCCTACGTTTTGCCACAATTTGTTTTAGAAAATAGCGTGGATGATATCACATTCAAGTTCAGAGTGAGAAAACCACTTAAAGATCAAGTTGTGATGATTAGAAGTGGAGATGTAGTGTTAGGTAAGGCTGTTAAACCGGCTTTAATCCCATCCGAAATGGTAATGGTCAATTTAAGCAAAGATAAATTACAAGAAGTGAAAGATGAAATCATCATCTCCGTGGAGGACCGCTAAATGAAAGATTTAACATGTATTGTTTGTCCTAGAGGCTGTCGTTTACACGTGGATGATGACATGAACGTCACAGGTAATTTTTGCCCACGTGGTAAGGAATACGCTATAAGCGAGCTTACACATCCTGTGCGTACAATCACATCTTCCATCAAAGTAACCAATCGTCAGTACACATTAGTGTCCGTTAAGACCACAAAACCAGTTCCTAAAGATAAAATCTTTGAGGTCATGAAAGAGATTGATAAATTAAGCGTTGAAGCCCCAACAAGAATTGGTGACATCGTGAAGAAAAACATTCTTGGACTCGATAGTGATATTGTTATCACTAAGAATATTGACTAAATAGTCTAGTTTTCATAGCCAGTTTATGAGGGAATGATTAGCAAAGTAATCATTTTTAAAATTGCATTTATCTTTTATTATTAATAACTTAAAGGTATAATATCTTTAAGTTGAAACATACTAATGAAAGGAGATCACTGTGGAAGACATTATTAAGGTGTCCGCTTTAGGCGGGTTAGATGAAAATGGCCGTGACTGCTACGTTATTGAAATCAATAACGACATCTTTGTTATTGATGCTGGTTTAGCCTTACCTGATAAAACCATTCCTGGTGTCGACTATCTTTTAGCAAATGCTCAATATCTTATTAATAATAAGGAAAGAGTAAAAGCGTATATTATGACTCATGCTCATGATGAAAACATGGGTGCTTTGAAATACTTCTATGATGACGCTCCAGCGCCAATTATTTGTACACGCTTTACTAAACACGTGATTGAAACTCAATTCAATTTCAATACATTAAGAATTCCATTAGAATTCAAAGTCATCCCACCAACAAGCGCTCTAGAAATCGCTGGTAGAAAGTTACATTTCTTCCAAACATCACATAACGCTGCTTATTCATTCGGTGTGGCGATCGAAACAACTAAAGGCAATATCGTCTATACTAGTGACTTTATTGTCGACTATTCCGTTAAAACTCCAGCCTATATCTTTGATATGAAGGCTTTATCAGTCCTTTCTGAAAGACCAACATTCTTATTAATGAGTGAAAGTAAAGGCGCCAACCATGAGGGTTATTGCTCCCCACATCACCGTGTCACTCCATTAATTGAAAAGTACTTCAGTAACGCTAATAAACGAATCTTTATTGATTGCTTCTGGCAGAACTTCTTCCGTATTAGTGAAATTGTTGACTTATGTATTGAAAATAATAAGAAGATCTTCTTCTATAACGATTTCACCAGACGCATCATGAAGATGCTCATGGAATTCAATCCTTCTCGTATTCCTCCTGAATTAATTGTCAGTAAGGAAGACTTATTAAGAGTAAGAGAACAAGAGCTTGTCATCTTAATGCTTGGTAAGGGTGAAGAACTCTATCAAGAACTTATTAGAGTCGTAGACGGTAATAATGATGATAAACGTATCCGTTTAACAAAACGCGATATCTTCATTAATGCTGGTTTACCAACCCCAACATTAGAAACAATAGCGACACGCAGTATTGACTACTTGTATCGTACTGGTGCGGAAGTTGTGTGGATCAAAAAGAATCAAATCACCGCGATGCACCCAAGACAAGACGATTTGAAATTCTTCTTATCTGTCTTAAAACCAAGATACTATTTGCCAGTTCGTGGTAACTTCATTAACTTAATGGCTAACGCAAAATTAGCGTTATCAATGGGTATCGGACTTAATCACACTAATGTGTTTATCTTAGATAATGGTATGCAACTCTGTTTCAATGAGTTAGGCAGACCATCAATCATCCCAAATAACCCAGCGACAATGACAACCCATCCACTCTTAGTTGATGGTAGTGGCGTTTCCACTAATGTCGCGGAAAACATTGTTAATGACCGTCGTCAATTATCCGTGGATGGTGTCGTTGTTATCGCTGTCACGGTTTCTTTGGAAGAAAAGCGTATTATCGCTGGACCGGACTGTCAGATGAGAGGATTTGTCTATGTTAAAGAAGCTGAACCGCTTCTTAAATCAGTGGCCAGTATCTTCATCGATGAAGTCACAACAGCCTTATCTGTGAACAACACAAACTTTGAAGAAATCAAGGCCAATGCTCAAGAAAGAATACGTCGCTTCATCAAACGTGAAAACGG
Organism: Bacilli bacterium; assembly: GCA_017551465.1. Classification (GTDB taxonomy): domain Bacteria; phylum Bacillota_I; class Bacilli_A; order RFN20; family CAG-826; genus RUG14515. The sequence goes on along the minus strand of JAFZLN010000154.1, from coordinate 531 downwards.
CCGTGAGCCAATGATCATTCCAATCATTGTTACCCGATAAGAAAAAAGCACAAAAAATGTGCTTTTTATTTTGCAAAATTCATTGTCATATGCGCCTATACGCACTTATAATATAGACATGAAAAATAAAAAACCTTTCGTGGCTAACAAGAATCATTTTTATATCTTTATCGGCCTAATGATGTGCCTCTTGGCTGTCATTTTGTGCCTTAATACTGGACCAGGGGCCCGTTATGCAGCATTTCCTTTTGTTTATGCTTTTGGTGCCCTCTCTTATGCGTTATTTATCGCGGTGGCTGCGCTTGGCTTAAGATTCATATTCGTTAAGAAACTCATCAAGATTAAATTCAATATCTACTTCTTTGCGACATTAATACTCATTATTGCCGGATTTATGTTCTATGCTCATTTCCAATCCGCTTTTGAACTTCATGAAGGTGAATATCTTGCTTTATCCGATAACACAGAATTAAAAACATATGACTTTAGAAATTGGTATAACGCTTATTTTGATGGTCGCTATTTCGACTT
>JAFZLN010000153.1 GCA_017551465.1 Bacilli bacterium | reverse complement strand
CTGCCTTCTTCGTAAAATACTTCATGCTTAAAAAGAAACATGAACTATTCGTAGCCATCTGCTACACATTGATTGCTATTGGATGGTTAACGTTCTGGGTCTTAAGATTAACAAAGGTAATCTAACATGGATGAAGCATTAATTCTACACAATAACGTCGCTCAAGCAAGGAAAGAACAAAGAATGTCTCAATCTGAACTTGCAAACCTCGTTGGTGTTTCGAGAAACACCATTAGTTCCATCGAAACCGGACAATATCAACCGACCGCAAAACTAGCGTTATTACTCTGCGTCGCGTTAGATAAAAAGTTTGAACAATTATTCTATTTTTAGAAGAAATAAAAGCACAGCGAAGACACGCCGTGCTTTCTTTTTATCGCGCCAATCTAAAAAGATTGAAAAATATGCGTACGCGTATTACACTAAAAGAGATTTTTAGGAGGCATATATTATGGGCTTAATAAAAGCTTTTTCTGGAGCCGTGAGTACTGCTCTTGCTGACCAATGGAAGGAATATTTCTATTGTGAAGCCTTACCAGTTGATGTCTTAGTGGAAAAAGGACAAAAGAGAGTCAATGGTAAAAAATCATCCAACACTAAAGGTAGCGATAATATTATCTCTAATGGTTCTATCGTTGTTGTTAACGATGGCCAATGTATGATTATCGTTGATCAAGGTAAAGTCGTTGAATTCGCTGCGGAAGCAGGCGCATATAAGTTTGATTCCAAAACCGAATCATCTATTTTTGCTGGTTCATTTGGCGAAAGAATTGCCGGATTCTTCAAAACTATCGCTAGACGTTTCACATTTGGTGGCGATACAGGTAGTGATCAAAGAGTCTATTATTTCAACACTAAAGAATTAGTGGACAACAAGTTTGGCACACCAAACCCAGTCCCATTCAGAATCGTTGATAATAACGTCGGTTTAGACGTTGACGTTTCTGTCCGCTGTAATGGTGTGTTCTCTTATAAGATTACAAACCCAATTCTCTTCTATCAAAATGTCTGTGGTAATATCACACAAGCGTATACAAGAAGTCAATTAGATGGTCAATTAAAGACAGAATTCATCTCTGCTTTACAACCAGCCTTTGGTCGTTTATCTGAATTACAATTAAGACCAAACCAAATCATGACTCACTTAACTGATTTGGAAAACGCGATGAATGCTGCTCTTGATGAAAAATGGAACTCCTTACGTGGTATTGAAGTTATCTCCATTGCTTTAGGTTCTGTCACTCTTCCAAAAGAAGACGAAGACCTCATCAAAGAATTACAAAGAAAGAATGTTTACGCTAGAAACGCTGCTATGGCCGGTGCAACCTTAGTGGAGGCACAAGCTGAAGCAATGAAAAATGCTGCTAGTAACGCTAATGGTGCAGCAATGGGTTTCTATGGCTTAAATATGGCGGCTAATGCTGGTGGTATGAACGCTCAAGGCTTCTATGCCATGGGTGAACAACAAAAGCAACAACAAGCACAAGCTCAAGCACAACAAGCCGCTCAAGGCGCTTGGACATGTCCAAAGTGTGGTGCGCAAGCCACTGGTAAATTCTGCCCAGAATGTGGCACAAAGAAGCCAGAAGCTGATGGTTGGGTCTGCCCACAATGTGGTACAAAAGCGACAGGTAAGTTCTGTCCAGAATGTGGTACCAAGAGACCAGAAGGCGAAAAGAAAATTAGATGTAATAAATGTGGTTGGGAACCAAAACCAGGTGAAAAAGCACCTAAGTTCTGTCCAGAATGTGGTGACCCAATTAACGATTTAGATGAAGTCAAATAGTATATGGCAAATAAAGAATTAGAATGCCCTTGCTGTGGTGGTACTTTAAGTTACGATCTCCATAGTAAAGATATCGTCTGTCCATTTTGTGACTCACACTTTTCTTTAGATGATTTAAAAGCCTACACTGATAATTTAGCAACCGATAAAGAAGAAGATACTGCTTGGGATGAATCTCAAGTCCAAGCCTACACCGATAAAGAAATGAAGGGTATGAAAATATACTCTTGTGATTCTTGTGGTGGTGAAATCATCGTTGATGAAACAGCGTCTTCTACTTGCTGCCCTTATTGTGGTAATAATATCCTTGTTTCTAAACAACTTTCCGGCGATTTAAAGCCAAATCTTGTTATTCCATTTAAACAAGATAAGGATAATGTCTTAGGTAGTTTAAAAGCTTTCTTTAAGAAAAAACCATTATTACCAGGTGCTTTCTCCAAAGAAAACGTCGTAACTGAAGTCAAGCCTTTATACGTTCCATTCTGGCTATTCGACGCTGATGTCAGTGGTAGAGTGAGATTTAAAGCGGAAAAGACTTCTCATTGGTCTGACTCTGAATATGACTATGAAGAAACTAAATACTATTCTCTAGTTAGAGATGGTGAAATCGCTTTTGATCACGTCCCAGTTGATGGTAGTAAAAAGATGGAAGACCAATTAATGGAATCCATCGAACCATATGACTTCAAAGAAGCAGTGCCATTTAACGCTGGCTATTTAGCGGGCTATGCTGCGGATAGATATGATGTCAGTAAAGATGAAACATTCTCTAGAGCGACAACACGTTTCCGTGAAGGCACAATCCAAGCTTTTAGAAGCGATATTCATGGCTATGAAAATGTCACTTACGCTGATTCACAAATTCAACTTAGTGAAACTAACGCGCAATATGCTTTATATCCAGTATGGATCTTAAATACTAAATGGAAAGATAAACCATACCGCTTCGCGGTTAATGGTCAAACCGGCAAAATCGCTGGTAACTTGCCAATCTCTTTCGGTAAAGTCGCTTTATTCTGGAGTATATTCTTCTTACTATTTGTCGGCTTATTCGTCGGTATCGGTGCAATTGCTAATTACATCGTTCCATTCTTAGTTGCCGGTCTTATCTTCGGCGCGGGTGTCTCAAGTATCATCCTTGCAGTAATGGCTAGAAAGAATAAGAATGTCAAATTCCAATATGGAGCCTCATCCTACGTGAGAAAAGATTCATTCCATATCTTAGGAAGAAAAGACATCTACTTATATCGCAAGGTTAGTAAAACCGCTAGACCAACTAGTAAAGACGACTAGTAATTAAAACAAAATTAAAAGATAGCCGAATCAATCGACTATCTTTTTTGTTACTTTGAATTATTGTCCTAAGACCACTCGCTCTTTATTAAAGAGTCTTGTGACCGCGAACATCAATAAGCCAGTATAAATCACAGTGGACGCGACAGTTAGACCAAAGAACAATAATAAGTTCTCCGCACCATTGAGTAGGGCGTTAATTGACACGCAGACGTTAAGAATTGGGACAAATGATAAATACCACTGGTCAAAGCCAAATAACGAAGGAGCCATGCCAAATAGCATAAAGACGATCATAATTGGTGATAAATAACCCGCTGCTTCTTTAACAGTATTGGCTAAAGCGGAGATAAAGACACCAATAGCGACGAATAATAGCAATATTGCTACAACTAAGAAGAAGAGCAAGACACCATCAAGTGGAGAGATAGCGATATTAAATCCACCCATCAATTTTGGAATGGAAAGAATTAAACCGGTAAATGAAACGATACCAGAAGCAATAGCAGTCGTGGATAAGGATAAGATTTTACCTGCGACAAACTCACTACGTTTGATTGGAGTGAGTAATAATGAAGCAAGTGTACCTCTTTCTTTTTCACCAGCGATAGCTTCAGGACATAAGCTCATCACCGTGGAGAATAAGATGGAAATTGTGACCATTGGAATAATCATGGCCGCAATCTTCATAGCCATCATATCTTTATCACCAACGTTAGCATTCACCTGTCCGTTTAAGTTAACTGTGTAGTTAGTGTAAGCCACACCAACGATTTGGCTGACATAGTTATATAAATCACTAGAAGCACTGGAGTTACCGTTATAGAAGATATCAACATTATTAGCGGCGTTATTATCACCGAGCTTATTTTCAAAGTCTTCAGTGAAGGATACTATTAAGTGG
>JAFZLN010000152.1 GCA_017551465.1 Bacilli bacterium | reverse complement strand
TAACAATCATACCGATAGCGTAGGCCACTTGGATAACTGAACTCCACATTTCAGGTGTTAGTAAGTTACTGAATAAATAATCATGTGATTTGACATCAGTAGCAACGAAATATGGTAAGAAGTTCGAGCTTAATGGTGCAACAAAGAAATTGAGAAGCAAGATACCAAGCATCAGGAAAAGTAATGGCTTTAATGTAGCAATATATTTCATACCATCACCAATATCAGAGAACACACGCTTCACAGTGAGTTTCCCTTCAGTTTTCTGGTAGTTATATTTGATAAACATTTCGCTGACACCACTTAAGACGTAGCAGCCACCCACGATGAAGAACAAGACATGGATATCTAAAACACTATATAAAACAGCGGCTAAAATGACACCCAAAACACCAAGACTGCTCTGCATTAAAGAATAATAAGATTGGCCTTGTTGATAAGATTTTTCAGGAACAATATGCGGGAGCAAGGAACTCGCTGCTGGAGAAAATATCGCAGCAATAATATTACTTATTACCGCAATAACGAAGAGTATTACGACTTTTGCATTAGCGTCTTTAATAACAAACATTAATAAGAGTGTAAAGCCAATGAGCATAGCGCCTTTAGCGTAGTCACAAATAAACATGATTTTGCCTTTGTGGAATCTATCACTAATAACACCACCAAATAGAGTGACTAAAACATAGACGATACCACCTGTAGCTAAATATAAGCCTTGAATAAAGGCATTATTGCCAGTTAAGGCCAAAATATAAAAGCTAACCGCAAAGAGGTATAAAGTATTTCCTAAATTAGAAACAAGAGCGCCTAGCCATGCGAGAGTAAAGTTTTTATAGCAAAAGACATTTTTAAGCTTTTCTGGCTGTGCTTGTATTTCTTCTTTTTCTTCGATAACTTCTTCTTTTTCCATAGCTGGCCTTTTCTAAATGTTGATTATACTTTAGCCCTTTAAGATAACTACCTCAAGCAATTCTAGTTGGAATATCCGCAATTATCGGTTGCATATGAAAAAAGGAGGATTGTTCTTCCCTTTTATGAATTTTGATCAAGTGTATTTGTGGTGATGTAATCAACACCCATATCTTCTAACTTTTGAAGCCCCTCTTTAGTGTCCACTGTCCAGACGTTGACTTTAAGGTTCTTCTTATGGGAGATATCCACTAAATCTTGGGTTAATAATCTATCTTCAATATCGATATCCATCTTGAAGAACTTTGCCCATTTATAAAGTGTTTTATAATGACCTTCTTCCAAGAGTTGTTGCAAATGCACTCTTTTATGGAATTTATTTCTTAACTTAATAAGTGGCCATGGATAGAAAGCAATGAAGGTAACGTTTTCTAAACCCATATATTCATCGATATACTTAGTAATTTGTTTTAAGTATTTTCTTTTTGGATTCTTTGGTTTGAATTCAATGATAGGGCGTTTACCACTTTCTTTACAAATCTTTAAATAATCCTCAAAAAGCGGAATATAGGCTTCTTTATCACCTTGGTCGTTATCTAAATGCAATTTGATAACTTCGTCCTTTGTCATGTCCGCGATAACGTATTTCTTGCCATCGCTTAAGAAATCTGGGTCATGATGAATAACCCAATAGTTATCTTTGGTTAAATGGATATCGGTTTCGATACCATAGTAATCACCTTTAGCGGCTTCCTTAAAGGCATTTAAAGTATTTTCAAAGTATTTATCGTGCTTACCACGATGCGCGATACATAATGGTTTCATATTTAATTAATCTTCCGCTTCTCCTAAAGCTTCTAAACCTTTGGTAAATGTTGTCTTAGTATTCTTAACGTTCTTCACAAAGAAGAAAACCGCTAAGGAAACAACAATACAGACACCAGCATACACTGGTAAGAATCTCCAGTCAAAGCCATCAATGAATAATAACGAACCTAAGGCAATAGGAGTGATTGTTTGAGCGGCCATACTAGCGGCGTAGTAGTAACCAGTAAATCTACCAATTTTCTTGCTATTGCAAAGTTCCACAACCATTGGGAAGGAGTTAACGTGAACTAATGACATACCAAAGCCTTTAACTAACCAAATGATATATAACCAAACTGGAATAGAACCTTCTGGTAAACCAATAGCGAACGTTAATATTGCCCATAAGGCATAGCAGAATAATGTTAATCCTAAACCACCAAATAATGTCCATTTACGGCCAATCTTACTAGCGATAATACCACCGACAGCAAAACCAGCAACGCTACCGACACCACCCAAGATGGTTAAGACCATTGTGTTTGTACTATCAGAGTGGGTACCATAAATAACATAGTTATTAAGGAATGTTGAGATACCGTTATCCGCCATAAACCAGAAGAACTCAGCACCTAAGATAAGGAAGAGCATAATTTTATTAGCTCTGGATAATGGTTTATCATCATCAACTTTATCAGCAGTTTCACTGAGTGCTTCGCCTCTTGCTAATTCGTCTTTCATCTCATCTTTAATCTTGTTTTCTTTAACGAGAATGAATAACACGACAGCGGAGATAAGCATTAAAACAGAGGCAACAAGGAATGGTCCCATAACTGCCCAGATATTGTCATATGCCCATGTATGTGGTTTATATAATCCTTTAACCCAACCTAATTCAGCATTATCTTTTGGCGCAACTGCGGTACCTAAGTAGTTACTTAAAACAAATATTAAACCGACAACAGTAGCGAAAGCGCCACCGATATAGCCCATGATATTGATAATGCCATTTGCTTTAGAACGTAATGGTTTTGGAGTAATATCTGGCATTAATGCCACAGCAGGATTACGATACATCATTGCGAATAAGACAACGACCGCCATCATGACGATAACACCGGCTAATTGATTGAAATGGAATAAAACAGGAATGAATGGGAATGCCACTGCGCAAACGAATGTACCAACTAAGATATAAGGCATACGTTTACCGATTTTGGTATTTGTTTTATCTGATAAATGACCAAATATTGGCATAAGAATTAATGCTGCAATATTATCGATTGCCATCATAATACCAACAGGGTATTGAACTTTCTTAATGATTTCGCCACATTCTTTAATGGCTTCAGGAGTGTTAATTTGACGGAGGCTTTCATATTCGGAATAGAAAGTTTTCGCAAACATTTCACTTAAAAATGTTGGACACCATAAGTCATAAACTTGCCATAAAAGCAAAATGCCAAAGAAGGCAAAGCCAATTAAAAAGGTGCGTTTGTAATTCAACTTAAAGGTTGATTGATTCTGAACAGTTTGTTCCATAATTACCTATCTTTCTGCGTTATACTTAACGCTTCACACAATAGCAAGATAAAGTCCCGACCACCTTTTTGTCAACCTTTTATTTATAAAAAGGGCTATAATAGTGACGAGGTTACACATATGAATAACAAATTTAAAAGTATTCGCATTACTGATAATTTTTACCAATCTTCAAGTTTCTTTCCAATGCCATTAACTTTAATCGGCACTTTAAATGAAGATGGTTCATTAACTTCCTATGGAGCGTATTCTCTGATCTTCCCATATTACATTGCAGGTAAAGAATTCTATGCAATGATTTTGGAATGTCGAAATACATCCAACACCGCAAGAGGCTTATTAAGACATAAGAAGTGTACAATTAACTTCTTACCATATTCTAAAAAGAACTTTGCTCAACATGTTGACTGTGGTTTCCCTGGTGATACCCCAGAAGAAAAGATGAAGAACTTTAGATTTACTCCAGTTGATGGCTTATCACAAGATGAACATCCTGAAGAGAAATATCCAAAAATCTTAGATGAAGCATTACAAGTCTTTGAATGCACATGGATGAGTGAATTAGATAACGCTCAAGATGATCCAGTCTTAGAGGATTACGATGGCTTCAAATATCATAACTTCAATGGTGTTACTTCTAAATTTGGTGCTCATTTCATCCTAAGAATTGATCATATTCTCATTAAAGAGAAATATTATAATTCCATCATCAATGGTGCAACACGCAGTAACTACTGCCCACTTCCTACTAACTGGGGTTATAGAGATAGTAAATATTTCTGGTGTTCTGACTTTAAGAAACCAGAAGCAGTAGCGATTCCAAATAGAGAAGTAGATATCTCTTCCGTTAGATACGCTGCAGATAGACTTAATACTGATGTTAAATTTACTGATGCCGCACTTAAGATGCTTGTTAAAGTACCTCGTCCATTCTTAAAGCTGGTATTAAATGGCTGTGTGGACTGGGCTAATAAGAACGGCAAGAAAATCATTGATGAACCAGAGATGAAGGAAATCAACGATAAGCGTTCACAAGAAAAGAAATCAAAGAAATAGAAAAGAGGAATCAATCCTCTTTCTTTTCATAATGGATATATTCGTAGTTCTCTTCATTTTCTGAACGATATTTCATGGCCTCATACGCTCTATTAGCGAGGTCATCAACACGTTCACGATATGATAGAGACTCATCTGGATAGAATGGTCCATCCACATAAATAATTGGTTTAGGAGGTTTATTGCCTTTCCTCTTTTTGAACGTTGTTGTCATCGTGACAATCGGGGCATTATCATTCACTGGATAACGGAAGCTACCGGCTTTAAATTTTCTGATTTTGTTATAGTACGGCCAGATGTGTGCTTCAGGGAATATTAATACCCGTCTTCT
>JAFZLN010000151.1 GCA_017551465.1 Bacilli bacterium | reverse complement strand
GAATAGACCCTAATTAGTGTCTTTTGTTATAATAAGGTATAAATAAGGAGGGAATAATTATGTACGAATATAAAGTAGAAATTTTAAAAGTCAGAGAAGCTGAAGCAAAAATGAATGAACTCGCTAAGGATGGCTGGAGAGTGGTGGAAATCACCCCAAACGTTGCCATGGGCTATGGCTTGGTGGTCACCTTTGAACGCGAAAGACAATAATTATTAAAACAATTAAAAAAGTGGATGGATTTACCATCCACTTTTCTTTATTCTTGATTAGTCTTTATAGAACTTCATTTCTTCGAAATATTTTTGAATGATTTCGTTGAATCTTTGATATAAGTCATCGTCTTTATCTTTACCGGCAAATCCAATGGCTTTATATTCGCCTCTTAAGGCTTTGACTTTTTCGACTTCTTCATCGGTGAATTCAGAGTTAGCTAGTAGGATTCTAGCTCTCTTAATTAATTCTTCTTTTTTAGCCGCTCTTTCTTCGAAGAGTTTTAACATCTCACCATGACGTTCTTTCTTCTTTTCTTGGAATTCATCCATTACTTTAGCGAATTCTTTCCAAAGGTAATCATCACCTTTACCAGAATAACCGACTTCTTTCCATTCTTTTCTTAAAGCGTCCATTTGAGCATTAGCTTCTCTAATGTTTTCAACATTATTGACGATTTCTTTAGCTCTTTCGATGATGTTTTCTTTCTTAGCGCGCTTTTCCGCATTAGCCTTATCGAGTTCTTCAAAATAAGCTCTCTTTTTAGCGTAGAATTCATCTTTCACTTGTCTGAATTCATTCCAGAGTTCGTCATCTTGTTCTTTTGAACCTGCTCTTCCAGCTTTTCTAAACTCATCACTTAATCTATCGAGTTCACGATTAGCAGCGATAATCTCTTTCTTGTCTAATAATTTTCTAGCTTTTTCAATAACGGCTTTCTTTTCATCATAAGGAGAAACAAGTAATCTTGGTTCTTTCTTAACGAGTTCGTTATAAATAGCGATAACTTTATTTGTTTCTTCTTGATCTAAATAATTCTCTTCATCGCGGTTAACGATATATTTGAATTCTCTTCTTAGAAGTTGTAAATCTTGATTTCTATTATCTAGGTTCTCTTCTTCAAGAAGTTCTTTTGCAAGCGCAATAAATTCTTGTTTGGTCATAATAATCCTCCGAGGTAGTCCTTATATATTGTAAATGCGTATGCGCTTAAAGCAAAAGAAATGATTAAAAAATTATTGGTTTTGTCATTATGATGGCTTTGGACTGTATCCAGTTCTAAATGTGCTATATTTAAAATATGGAAAAAGCACAAGAAGATATCATCATCAATTTCAGCCTACGTGAATCTAGAAGTGTTGCTCTATATAACGATGATATTATTGGCTACTGCCAATACAAGGAAGAGAATAACGCTTGGTCAATCACTCACACTGTGGTTAAACAAGAATTTGGTGGAAGAGGTATCGCTAAACGCTTAGTGCTCGCTATCATTGAAGAAGCAAGAAAGAACAACAAAAAGATTAATCCTATTTGTTCATATGCAAAAAAGATGATGGAGAGTAGTGACGAATATAAAGACGTACTTACTCAATAATAAAGTGGTGAGGGTCTAACTTACCACATGTTGGATCAACGTTATAGTTGGATTTATTATCAGTGGCCTCGATGTAGTATTTCACATCGTCGCCACTTTTTAAATTATTAAAAGTAAAAGTATAGTTAGTGGTCTCATGATATTGATTCATAGGGACTGTGACATATTCAGAATCATTAATTGAGTAGTGGATACTAACATCTTTCATTTCTTCATTAGCATAGCTAACCACATTAGTTTTAATAACATATTTATTTTTTAAAGGCACATTACCATAATAGACTTCGCGTGAATCAATAAAGACCATGTCTTGATCTGGTACTTCATGAGTACGGCAGTGTAAGGCATCGGTATTTAAAAATGCGTTTTGGTTACTAGAAGAAAATCCTTGAAGACCCACAACATCATAACCAGGCAAAGCTTCTTTATAAACATTAAGGGCTTTTTCGTTATAGGAAGCATTGCTACCTAAAGGCATATAAACATGACCATTAGCAATTAATGAATTAGTATAGGGGGCTACAGTAGAGCCACCTGGCTCTTCAATACGGTAGATACGATAGTTATAACCATAAATACATTTAGTGTTCGCTAGTTCATTAGCGACTTGTTCATAGTATTGATAACGGGAATTACTTTTTGGTAATCTAGCGACGATGATTTTATCAGGCGCAACAATCTTGCCCCAGCAGTCGATGTGGGCAATATAGTCACCTTGTGGGTCGATAGTGATAACATAGTTATCAGTACCGGTATATGTTTTCATTTGAGTGCGAACTTTTGTTTCGTTATTACTATTCTCTTGAATGACTAAATCATCACTAAAAGCGGTACCTCGGCCGTTTTGCATGAGGTTACCACCAGTATGAGTTAAGCTCATTTTGGAGTATGGAATATTAAAGTAAGTGGCTAGTTTATTCGGAACGGCATTTTGTTCGGTTCTTTGAGGTCTATTATAAGTAAAATCAACGATAGATAATTGCTTATCGTTAAAGACATAGAACGGAGAGAAATCTCTCACCCAATAAGCATAGTCATCATCGATATTCATATCTAAGAATGTGATGTTTTCAATGTTAACACCTGCATTGGTTAACGCGGTTTTCGCGCTTTCAATACGTGATTTGTTGCGACTATCAGGATTGACTAACAGTAAGACTTTGTTATCTTTTGCGATGGCTTTATAAACACTCAAAGGCATGTTATTTGGATAGCACATCTTGACCATTGATAATGGTTCAAATTCTCCAGGCATTCTCTTGGAGAATGTATCAATTGGTTCATATGGATCTTCTTCAATAGGTGTACTACTTGAAGAGGAAGATGATGAACTACTTGAAATAGAACTTGAGGATGATGAAGAAGAACTGCTGCTAGATGAACTGCTAGAGGAACTAATTGAACTGCTAGAGCTTGATGAGCTAGCGCTAGAAACACTACTAGAAGACACGCTGCTACTTGATGAAGTAGTGCTTGTATCATTTCTTATGCTAGAAGTTGTTGTGCTTGATGATTCCTCACTAGTGGTGCTACATGTTGAAG
>JAFZLN010000150.1 GCA_017551465.1 Bacilli bacterium | reverse complement strand
GTTCATAATTATCTAGAAGATAAAGGCTTCATCCATTACGAGGTTTCTAACTGGGCTAAAGACGGCTATGAAAGCCTCCATAATATGACTTATTGGAGAAATGAAGATTATTATGGCTGTGGCCTAGGCGCTGCGGGATATATCGGTGAAGTCCGCTATAAAAACACCACTAATTTAGATAAATATCTAAAAGGTGAATATATCGCTGAAAAAGAAGAACTCACTTTAAAAGACAAATATAACTATGAAATCATGCTTGTCCTTAGATGCATTCACGCTGGTCTTGATTTTAAAAAGATTAAACAAGAATATGGTGTCGATTTAACAGAGAAGATGGATGTCATTGAAAAGTTTATCAATGAATGCTATCTCAGTTTAAGCGATGGTGTAGCTTATCCAACTTATGAAGGCATGATGATTTTGGATACAGTTATCCTAGAGCTAATAAAATAGCCCACTAAAAGAAAGGAAAAACGAGCCTCAAGACGAGGCTTTTTTCGTGCTTTTCGCCTATAAATCCTTAATGTATATTTTATATAAATTTAAATAATTAGCAGATAACACTTGACAGTGCTAATAAAAAACGTAAAATGTAGTTAGCACAAAAAGAGATAGAGTGCTAAAAAGGAGGAGAAAACCATGGCTTTAACACGTAGTGATACGATTCTAAAATACATCGTTGAATACTTTATTAAAAATGCCCAGCCAGTTGGCTCTCATACCCTCATCGAAGAATATAAGCTTCCATATTCCTCCGCGACCATTAGAAATGAAATGTTCGCTTTAGAAAAAATGGGACTTATTGAAAAGACTCATAGTAGCAGTGGCCGTGTGCCAAGCGCGAAGGGTTATCGTTATTACTGCGATAACTTAAGAGATGGCTCCGTTAACGAACAACTCAAGAACAGCATTCAAACCGTTCTTGACCAAAAAGTTAAATCCATCGACGCCGTTATTAAAGAAAGCTGTGAGATTTTATCTCATATGACTAACTTAGTGACTGTCGTTATGGGTCCAGATGAAAACAAAGAAAAATTAGCGTCTATCCAAATGGTGCAGATCTCTGATAACACAATTACCGCGATCTTCGTCACTGATAAAGGCTATGTTGAAAACAAAACCTTCATCGTGCCAGAGAACTTAAAAGCGGGCGAAATTGTTAACTGTGTCTCCTTATTAAATGACAGATTAAAAGGTACACCAATCGTGGAACTCGTCGAAAAGACTGAAGCGCTTAAGCCAGTTCTTAACGATTATATCGTTGGCCATGACCTTGTTTACCAAGCCTTACTTGAAACATTCATGCGCTTCGCTAGTGACCGTTTAAGCCTCTATGGTAGAGATGAGTTATTCACCCGTGAAGAATATAAGAACGATACAGAGAAATTAGAAAGAGTCTTCAAGTTATTGAACGACCAACAACTTCTGAAAGAAGTTAAAGATGAGATTAAAAAGGATGAAGATGGCCGAATCATTCGTATCGGTGATATCGAAGGTAATCCAGATGTCTCAATGGTGACAGCGAAAATTGACTTAGGAGACGAAGGTAATCGTGCGATTACATTACTCGGACCAACAAGAATCGATTATGACCAAGCCTTATCCGCTTTGGAGTATATCGCTGAAACATTAACCGATTACTTCAAAGGATTAAACAACAAAGGAGGTAAAGGTGATGCCTAAAGAAAGTAAAGAACAAGTGAAAGAACAAAATAGCAAAGAAAAGAAAAAGATCCAAGAGCTCGAAGAAGAACTTGCTAAAGCAAAGGCTGATTCAGAGCATTGGAAAAACGAATACTATAGGGCTTACGCAGATACAAAAAATCTCCGTATGAACTTAGAAAAAGAGCATTCTGATGCAATGCGCTATAGAGCGATGGGATTTGTGGAAGAATTACTACCAGTACTTGATAGCTTCCATATGGCCCTTGGCAATGAACCAACTAATCCTGAACTCAAGAATTACTTAGTGGGTTTCCAATTCATCTACCGTAACTTCGTCAGTGCATTAGAAAACGAAGGAGTGAAAGAAATCGCTCCAAATGTGGGAGATAAGTTCTCCGACAAGAACATGGATGCCGTTGACGTCACTGAACAAGAAGGCGAAGAAAACCTCGTCACTAAAGTGTACGCTAAAGGCTATGAATTACATGGACGTCTCATTAGACCTGCTAGAGTCTCAGTGAGCAAAAACAAAAAAGAAGAACACAAAGAGAGCGTCAAAGCAGACGCTTAATAGGAGGATATAAATTATGGCAAAAGAAATTATCTTAGGTATCGACTTAGGTACCACAAACTCAGTCGTCAGTTACTTACAAGCTGATGGTACAGTAAAAGTTATTCCAAACCCTGAAGGCACAGTGACCACACCTTCCGTCGTAGCTTTTAAAGCTAATGGTGAAGAAATCGTTGGTAACGCTGCCAAACGTCAAGCCGTCACAAACCCAGACACAGTCAGTTCTATTAAGAGAATTATGGGTAGTGCGGAAAAGGTCAACATTAAATGCGTGAACAAATCATTCACCCCACAAGAAATCTCCGCAAAGATCCTTGCTTACATGAAGAAATACGCTGAAGCCCATTTAGGTCAATCAGTCGCTAAAGCGGTTATTACCGTTCCTGCTTACTTCAACGATGCACAAAGACAAGCCACAAAAGACGCTGGTCAAATCGCTGGTCTTGATGTCGTTCGTATCATCAACGAACCAACCGCTGCGGCCTTAGCCTATGGTTTAGAAAACGATAAATCCGAAAAGATCTTAGTCTTCGACTTAGGTGGTGGTACATTCGATGTTTCCATCCTTGATATTGGCGATGGTACATTCGAAGTTATTTCTACCGCTGGTGATAACCACCTCGGTGGTGATGACTGGGATGCTGTTGTCGCTGACTGGATCAAAGCCCAAATCAAGATTCAATCTAATGTTGATATCACAGATAAGGGTTCCTTACAAAGAATCAAAGAAGCCGCTGAAAAAGCGAAAATTGAACTCTCTGCTTCTATGGAAACCGTTATCTCCTTACCATTCATTAGCATGACTTCCGCTGGCCCAGTTAACTTCGAAGTCACATTAACACGTGCTAAATTCCAAGATTTAACAAGACATCT
>JAFZLN010000149.1 GCA_017551465.1 Bacilli bacterium | reverse complement strand
GTTTAATTCTTGTTCCATAGGAAAAGTATGAACGAATTTAAAAATCTAATCATCATTTAAGCTGATTAGATATTATTTTTTAAGTGTTCAATGAAACGAGAAATGATATCAAGTTCAGGCTTTAGTTTATAAACCATTCTAGAGCCAACTGGATCTTCAATCTCTATTATTTTGTAGCCAGATTTAGTGAGAAGGAAGTCCACTCCAATGAAATCTGCTTTTAGCAGACTTGCTATTTTGCTAGCGGAATTCACCATTTCTTGCGATGGATTATAGAGTTCGACTTCTCCACCTAAAGAATAATTATTGCGGTAGTCTTTATTGCTTTTTCTTTTAATGGCGACGACAACTTCACCGTTTAACATATAGATTCGAATATCACCATTGTTTTCTAAAAACTCTTGATAAATGAATTTGAGATTAGGATGCTTGTTTTTGATTTGATTAACTTCTTTAAGGTCTTTAACGAAGAATACTTCTTGACCACCATGGCCTGAAACACTCTTCATGATGCATGGAAAACTATGATTTTTAGATGCATCTAAATATGTTTCAATATATGGGAGATTGTTCTCTTTTAAGAACTCATACGTCAGATACTTATCGTTAGCGGTCTTATTAGTTAATACATTGTTGAAGGTCTTAATTCCTTTGCTTTGTAGTTGTTCTAATAATCGATAATCACGACCACGATAGATGACAAAATCAACTTTGTTAGAATTAACATAGTTAAGCACTTCATCTTCATTGATGTACTTTAAAGAAAAATCTTCATCATTTAATAATTCGAGACATTTATTGATGAAGAAGCGATTACATTTAGCGTCGTAATCAGTGTAGACTATTAACCCACTTTTCATAGATTATTTAAGATATAGTCCGCGATAACTTCCGCGAGATTAACGCCTGTATATTGTAAAGTACTCGCAAACTGTGGATTGCTATTAAGTTCACAGATTATTGGTTCATCGTTAGGGCCAAACATCACATCCACTCCAGCGAAATCTAGACCTAATGCTTTGGAGGCTTTGATAGCTAAGTCGAGGTATTCTTGTTTTGGTTCAAACTTATAGCCTGTTCCACCATTAGAGATATTACTTCTAAAGTCGTATTTGTTTTCTCTATACATTGAAACAATGGCTTTATCACCCACAACATTGATGCGGATATCTCTACCTTTAGAGGAGGCAATAAATTCTTGCATTAGAAAATCTTTATAGCCGATTTGATCAATAATCTTGTTCGCTTCTTCTAGACTATTAGCGAGATAGACTTGTTCACCAAATGAGCCATAAGCTTCTTTAATTACCAAAGGTAAGCCGATTTCTTTAATGACATTATTTACAAAATCACGTTTAGAATAATTAAGTCCTTCAAATGTTTTAGGGGCAATAAATGTACGTGGAATTCTGATGTTAATATTTGCTAAAGCTTGATACATCAAAATCTTGTTATCACAGAGTTCAACTGCTTTTGCATTATTAAAGAGTTTAAAACCTTGCTTTTCTAATCTTTGAGCAAGATAAATGTCCTTATCCCAGAAGATGACAAAATCTGGTTTTTCATTAAGCTTTTTGCCCACTTCTAAAGAGATATCAGAAGCGGTTTTAATCTCTAAAGATACATCTCTTTTGTTAAATGCATCTGAAAGCATCTGATATAGGTTTTTAAACTTATCAGTGTTCATAAACGAATTGACGACTAACCACGCTTTCATCTTTAACCTCTAATTTAATAACATTTAACTTAAGTGATTACTTTGAATAACTTTGTTATCAGTTTTTAATATTCTATACCACTATTAACGGTTTGTAATTAAAAATGAGAGTCAACTCTCATAATTAATGCTAATATAGTGGCATGTACGTTTTAGATTACTTGTATCGTTATCAAAATATTGATTTTAGAGAAGTACCATTTAATGAAGTGGATGCTCTTGTTTTAGCGTTAGTCTCTTATTTTCCTTTTGATGAATTAAATAACAAAAAGGAAATCTATTCTAGTGACGAATTATATAAAAGATTAAAGGAATATGTACCGCCTAAAGACGCTAACGAAAGAAAGCTAAATTATATTGAACTCGTCAAGATATTATGTCATTCCTTAAGATTTAAACACGCGAAGTTTGCCTGGTTCTCTAAGAAAAGAGATACAGTTCATTCTAAACAGTTCCAAGCTATCACTATTATCTTGCATGATTTTGCCTATGTTTCTTTCTGTGGCACTGACTCCACGACTTTAGGCTGGAAAGAAGATTTCAATATGGCCTATTTAGATACAGTGCCTTCTGAAATCGAAGCCATCCAATATCTTAAAGATGTTTCTTACAACTTTGTTTTTAAGAAGTTATATGTTGGCGGCCACTCCAAAGGTGGACGTTTAGCGATTACCGCTGCTAAGAAACTAAATCGTAACTATAAGTTATTAGGCGTCTATTCTTTTGACGCTCCTAACTATCCAGCGGATTGTTATGACACTGAATATAAGAGTATCTTACAGTTATTGCGTGAATATACGCCCGATGAGTCGATTATTGGTCGTTTAATGAACGAATATCGTAACAAGAAGATTATCGCCTCTTGTAATGGCCTTTTAATGCAACACGATGCCTTCTCTTGGGAAGTCGATGGTCATCTATTTGTCTTAAAAGATAAATACACTGAAAGATCATCACGTATTGTCGATACAATTAACTACGCTTTAAATAATTATGATGAAGAGATGAAGAGAGACTTCATTGATACAGTCTTCGACTATCTCTCACGTCTAAATATCGAAAAATTACCAAATGAAAAAGAGTTCCTCCACTTCTTGACCTCTAACTTTAAAAATATGAGAGAGGAATGGAAGAACACTTCGAAAGAAAAAAGAGCAGTCATTAAGAAGATGCTCTTTAATATCTCTAAGGATTACTTACTAAAGAAGAAGGATTAGTCTTGAAGAATTGAATCTTCCACTTCTTCTTTTTTCTTCCTTTTAAGGAAGTCAGGCTTTTTAAGTCTAATGATTAATAAGACACCATAGAGAGTGCCTGCTAAACCTAAGGCCAATAAGATAATATAGAAAACAGTAATTCCTACTTGTCCCGCAGAAGCGGTTAAGATTAAGCCCATTAAACCTAAAATTAAGGCAATAACACCTGTGATAGGAAGTAAGAAACTTAAAATCTTATTTTCAATATAAATAGCTTTTTGTTCTTTTTGCTCTTTATCGAGCGCTTTTTTATTTTCGTCCATGCAATTATTTTAACACACTCTTAAAAATAAAAAAGACCCCATGCTCTAAGCAAAGGGGTCAATTGTTTTATTTAATTAGTGATTAGCCTAAGATTGGTTCTTCGATATCACCATATGTTTGGAACATATGTAATAATTGAGCGGAAGAAGTTGGTAATTCATCTGTACCGTTTTCGTTATAGGCTTCAACTGGTTGCATACCGGTTTCGTAGCCAGGAATCATCACTTTACGGCAAGCTTCGATTGTTTCATCAGTGACACCGACACTCTTTAATAATGTGACAGCGTTTTCATTGACGGTCTTATTGAAATCGAAACCTTCGATTTGTGTGAATTGATATAAGAATTTTGGGAAGTATGCAGAACTGGAGTTGTGCATATGGCATCTCTTATTGTTTGTTTGTGTAGTAAGTTCGAATTCTTCGATGATGTCTGTATAGCTAACACCAAGAATTGCGTTGATGAATAAGTCTAACATACCT
>JAFZLN010000148.1 GCA_017551465.1 Bacilli bacterium | reverse complement strand
TACATCAAAGACTGAGTTCTAATACGCGATAATTTGAACTTAGGAGACTGCCATCCTTCTCCAAAAGGAGAAAATGATTGAATTAAGTCGTAATTTTCACGCGTAATTTCGTTTAAATATAAATCAATGGTTGTAGGCATTTCTTCTTTGATTTCCGCTTTTTCAGCTAATTCATTGAAGGCCACTTTGAATTCTTCGAATAATTCCTTTTTAACGGAACAACCACCCGCGGATTCGTGTCCTCCAGCGGTAAGCATATATTTGTCTAATTTATTAAAGGCATCAACAACATTAAATCCCTTAGGAGCGCGGCAAGAACCTTTATAATATTCACCACTTTGATCTAAAGCAAAGATAATGGTTGGTTTTAAATACTTTTTAGCAAAGTTATTAGCGATTAAACCAATGACACCTTCTTTTTCGTTGATAACAGCGATAATCGCCGGTTTGCTCGTATCGATTTCTTTACTATTTTCAGTGGCGACTTTAGTGAGCTCTTTTCTTTCAGCGTTCACGGAATTAATCCACTCATTGTAGTTTAAAAGGAGGTTTTTGTCCTCGCTGGTGAAGAATTTGACGGTTTTAGTAAGAGAATCTTCATCCTCCACTAAACGTCCAACAGCGTTGACTTTTGGGGCGATTTTCATGCCAATAGCCCCTTCATTGAAGCTATCTTTTTCCTTTAATAAGTCGATATTGAAGGATTGACCGTCTTCATACTCCTCAATGACGAGTTTTAGAAGGTTTCGATTGTACTCTTTAACTGGCATCATATCACTGATGACAGAGATACCCGCTAAAGTGGCCAAATATTGGTCGTATCTTCCAAGGCATTCTTTGGCAAACATAAATGTCACAAATCCTGCGCTTGTTGGGACTTCACCAAAACTAGAAACAGCAGGGTGAAGAATATAGTCAGCGACTGGTAATTTTTCATCAGCTTGGTGATGATCAAATACCAAGACTTGCATACCTTTATTTTTACAGTATTCAATGCCTTCAAAAGCGGTAATACCATTATCAACAGTAATTAATAAATCATAGCCTTGTTCCACTATCTCTTCAGCGTGTTTGAGGGTTAAGCCATAACCATCTAAATAACGGCTTGGGACATAGTAGCTAACAGGATAGCCATAATAAGAGAACATTTTGACTAAAATGGAAATGGACATGATGCCATCACAGTCATAGTCACCGTATATATAAATCTTCTTATCTTGCTTCATCGCTTCTTTCACGACTTCGACACATTTATCGATATCTTTAAAAGAGTGACCGATAGCGAAATTCTCTTCACTCACAGGAGCAAGGAGTTTTTCGTATTCGCTTTCACTAATTTGAAAGTATTTAAGAAGTCGATTGAGTAAGCTTTCCATAATCTTATTATAAAATAAAGGCCGCTTATAAAAGCAGCCTTTTCATTAATTAATCGTTAATGCCAATGAAGATTGCTTCTTCTGGTTCAGCAGATTTATTAACGCGCACTGGGCGTGCTTTTTTCTTCTTGGCTTTTGGCTTGATAATCTTCACACCACTGAAGGCTTTAAAGAAGACTTGTGCAAGAGGACCGAAACAGACAAGAGTTAAGGCTGTCGCAATACTCACGCCTAAGATCACCGCTAAGAAGATATAGGAGATGTTTGTGAACATGAAGCCGAAGAAGTTGACACCAAGATATAAAGCCATAATGAAGGCAATGGTAATTGGTGTGGAGGATAAAGCAGTAGCTTTAACCATTAAAGTATTTCTCGCTTCAATGGAGTTATCTCTATTACGATCTTCAAGAACCATTTCTCTTTCTTTATTCATAAAGATAATACCAATGGCTAAGGTGAAGATAGCAATGAATGGAATGGCGATACCAGCATAAGAAGTGACTGGTAAGAATCTTAACATGGCGAATAAGCCAGCGCTGATGCCTGTCGCCACAGTTGAGACGATTAAGCTTGCTAAGCCACGGCTTAAACGGTAACGGAGTAAGAGATATAAAGCGCTGATGCCAATGCCAACGCTTGTAGCAGCGATTAATGAAGCAACAGAAGGTTGGTCAGCATTAATTCTCACGGAATCCTTTAAGGAAACGCTCACGTTAGCAGGAACTTTTAAGTTGGCACCACTGGCGTTATTTAATTCATCAAGAGTGAAGAAGTCTTTAACAGCGATTGGTGTTAAGTCATTGTACTTAAGCATTTCATTACCACTTAAGGCTTTATCAAAGTTGATGCGATAGTAAGCATAGTAAATGGTGCTTGTGCCACCTTTATTTGTGTCGTACTTAGCAACATATTCATATGTTTCAAGTTCAGTGATTTCTTTTAAAGGTGTGCCATCTAATGTGGAGTTATTGATAATGGAGTCGATTCTATCTTTAACATCAGCGGTTAAAGAAGTGTTATTAGCGACTTCGGATGTGTATTCGATATAGACTTGGCTGTTGCCATATTTGGAATCAGAGCTATAAATAGCGCCTTTTTGAGAAATACCGA
The DNA here is from genome assembly GCA_017551465.1 of Bacilli bacterium. GTDB lineage: Bacteria > Bacillota_I > Bacilli_A > RFN20 > CAG-826 > RUG14515. Next base: position 8,723 of record JAFZLN010000148.1, on the reverse strand, counting down.
ACACTAACATGCAGGTCACACTAGCAATGAATAAGACGATACTAGCAATACCAATTGGTTTTTTGTGCTTTGTATAGTCTTTATCAGCGTTAGCACCTTCATATCTGGCTTTGTTTTCATCAAGGCCATCAGCCACTTGATCAGCGGCGACATCGAATAAGTCATAACGACCAGCTAAACCTTGTTCGTTAGTGACAAGCCACTGCATGCCACGTAAGAAGAGGAGATTTAATAATAAGGAAGAAAGGCCACCTAAGATTGTTGCGACAGCGAATGATTTCATCATAACGCCACCTAATAAGTAGCAAGCCACACCCATCGCAACTAAGACAGCGTGTAAGTCAACGATTGGTAATAAGGACTTTTTAGCCGCTTCACTATTAGCTTTCTTGAGTGTTCTACCGCGGTAGCATTCTTCTTTGAACTTATTCATGTAGATGACACCACTTAAGACACTGATTAAGCCTAAAGCGATTAAGCCCACCATACCGGCGATATTGTATTCAGCACCTAAGGCGACGACTAATAATAAGCCAATGAATGTGGAAACGATAGATGTCACAGCAATACCACTAGCGCCTAATCTATAGAAGTAGACGAGTAATAAGCTGATGACGGCGATAGCGACAATAGTCGCAATGAATGTTCTGCTCCATGCGAGTGTTTGGTGTTCACCTAAGTTGACTAAACTTTCAACGAATAAGTCAGCGGTCTTAGAGAACATGAAGTCAACATGGTATTCCATTTGACCAGCATTGAGTAAGTTTACATAGTAACGAGCGTTCTTGAAGGCTTGTTTTAAGCTTTCTGGAGTAACTTCGTTATTATCATCTGTTTTTGGATTAACATACGCTCTTAAAGCGGTTTGTTCATCATCAACGAATGGGTTAGCGGCGTCAAATGTCATTAAGACTTTATCGGCAATCGCTTGATTGTATGTATCACTAGAGTTTTGGTTAATTTTATCGTATGAGTAATAGTCTTCGATGTAGTCGTACCAGAGATAGAGATAAGCATGTCTTGTGACTTCTGTTTCTTCTTCATCATCTGAGTGTTCGTGTTGTTCTTCGACTTCACCAGTGTTGTTATCACTCATTTCCTTAGCTTCTGTGTAAACAGCTTGGAATAATTCGTTATCGGCTTTAATTGGGATAACAATTGTTGGATAGCCATTTTCAATTTCAAGATAAGCTTTCTTATTAGCATCGAGGAATTCAGTTGCTAATGCATAAGTTTCTTTTGAGTTAGAAATAGCTAATGTGGCGTTGAATGAAAGGTAGTTTTGAATGATTTCGTATTCTTGAGCAGTGTCTTGAACGAAAGAGACCTTAATGGTATCAAAACCCGCTGTTTCAACTTTATAACGAGAGATATCAGCTGTTGCTAATCTCTTCTCCATGATTTCTGCGGTTTCTTTAACAGCTTCATCGGTTGTAAATTCGTAGTCTTTATCTGGATTACCATCATCATCCTTAGCAGTGATTCTGAAAGTTAATTCCTGACCTTTCTCGAATTCGATATTACTGTTTATATTTGTAACTACGGTGGCAAATGTTGCTCCAACCATCAATAGCGAAGTAGCCGCTATGACAATATGTGACCATAATCTACGCATATTTATTCCTCCTAATACGTGTATGTGCATTCGCTCGTAAGGCGACGTCATTGAATAATATACTCTAATTACATAAGTAATTCAATATATTTGTATGCATTAATCTAAAAATAAAAGAACAAGACTCGTCTTGTTCCAATTATTAATTAGTGAATTTAACATTATTATTAAAATAATGTTGTTTGGTGACCAATTTTAAGATGCTTATAAGCTTTCTCGGTGGCGACACGTCCACGAGCGGTTCTATCAATCATTCCAATCTGTAGAAGATATGGTTCATAGACATCTTCTAAGTTATCAATTTCTTCACCAATCGCACTCGCTAAAGTATCTAAACCGACTGGTCCACCTTTGAATCTTTCGATGATGGTTTTTAAGTATTTGATATCGACATCATCAAGACCAAGTTCATCAACTTTTAAGGCTTTCAATGCTTGTAAAGCATCGTTAATGGTAATGTGATCTTCACCAGCATAGTTAGCAAAGTCACGGACACGTCTAAATAATCTATTAGCAATACGTGGGGTGCCACGTGAACGTTTAGCGATTTCTAAAGCAGCGGCATCTTCAATTGTGGTATTAAAGACTTTAGCGGTTCTTTTAACAATAGCGACACATTCATCAATATCGTAGAAATTGAGTTTTTCAGAAATACCAAATCTACTTCTAAGAGGAGCGCTTAGATTACCCGCACGGGTGGTCGCGCCAATGAGCGTGAAAGGTGGTAAATCAATCGTTAATGTTCTCGCACTTGTATCGCGGTTAATGACGACAGAAAATTTGAAATCTTCCATCGCGTTATAGAGAGTTTCTTCCACTATTCGTGGAAGTCTATGAATTTCATCAATGAAAAGGATGTCTCCACCATCTTTATTTAAATTGGATAAAATGGCACCTAAATCACCAGGTTTTTCTAAAGCTGGACCATTAACGAAATGGATGTTAGCGTGCATCTCATTAGCAACAACATAGGCTAATGTGGTTTTACCTAAGCCTGGAGGGCCATAAAAAAGAATATGGTCTAAAGGTTCATCTCTATGAAGAGCGGCCCCAATAAAAACCTTTAAATTGGCCTTTAAGTCTTTTTGACCAACGTACTCATCAAGAGTTTGCGGTCTAAGCGACAACTCTTCTTGTGATTCGTTACTATTCTTCTTTGCGTCTAATAATCTGGACATATTATTTCCTTAATTTAGCTAAAGCTAAGCGTAAGATTTCTTCTGGCGCTGCATCTTTTTCATTGATGGTGGCTAAAACACGGTCAATCGCGGCACCTTTAAAGCCTAATTCTTTAAGGGCTTCATACACTTCATCATAAACACCTGGATCACCTTTGGTGCCGGTGAGTTCACCTTTAAGGTCGAGAATGATTTGGCTAGCGGCTTTCGCACCGATGCCTGGAAGCTTCTTTAAATAGGCAACGTTATTAGAGGCGATAGCGTTTCTCACACCATCCACTGTTGTGGCGCTTAATGCACCGATAACAGTCTTAGGACCTAAGCCTTTAACTTTGATTAATGATAAGAAGACTTTCTTTTCATCTAGAGATGAGAAGCCAACAAGATATTGTTCATCTTCTCTCACCACATTGTATGTATATAAAAACACTTCTTGACCAACTTCATAGTCACTAATATGGCTGACTAAAACTTGGTAGCCGACATCACGAACATCGACAATGACGGTATCACCATCGGTCATTAAAACTCTGCCTTTTAAAGAATAAATCATAGTAGTTACCTTCCTTAATTTTATAAATTAACGATGATAAATAGAACAAGAAAAAGGAGAACAGCGAGCGCGCTTAATAAACTAGATAGGAAGATGACCTCTAATTTATTAACCTTCATTATTCACCTCTATCAAACTCTTTTGGCATAGGTGTAGGCACTCTTTTGTGCTCGCTAATCTTATGGAGATGTTGAATGCGTTTTTCGACAGTTTCATCAACTTTACCTCCTAAGATGTAACGATCCAAATCTTTATAGGTTACACCCATTTCTGTTTCGTCAGTTTGGCCTTCAAATAGGCTAGCAGTTGGAACTCTTTCTGCAAGTTGGTCGGAGATACCTAAAATCTTACTTGCTTGTACCACTTCGCCTTTTAATAAGTGGGCGATTGGAAGAATATCACACGCTCCATCACCGTGTTTAGTAAAGTAGCCTGTATATCTTTCATCAGCGTTATCTGTGCCAATGACTAAACCATTATATTTTTGCGCATAAGCATATAAAATGCTCATTCTAATGCGCGCTTTTAAATTACCTAATGTACTTCTATCGAAATCTTGACCGAGCTTTTTGAATGTATCAACATAGCCTCTAAAAATTTCTGTACCATCAACGATTTCATAGTTTAAGTCTAATTGCTTCGCTAAATCTAAAGCATCATTTTCATCCGCTTTTTGACTTTCGATTGGAAGAATTAAACATAATAAGCGGTCTTTACCAACAGCGTTTCTGGCTAAAGCCGCGCATAAAGAAGAATCGACACCACCAGAAATACCAAGGATGTATTTATTGCAGTGGGCTTTTTCAATATAGTCCTTAAGGAAGGCTTCTATTTCTTTTAAGTATTCTTCTAATTTCATAACTATCTCACGTATTCAAATTCAAAGTCGTCGAGGATGACGGTATCGCCATCAGTGGCGCCTCTATTTTCTAATTCATCATCGATTCTAAGAGAGCGAATCTTACTCATTAAGACCATCATACCTTCATCAGTGGAGATATTAGTCATATGGTAGAACTTGAGCATCTTTTCGCCTTCAATAGACCAGGTGTGAGCATCAAGTCTTCTAATGGTGAAGTATGGTTCTTCATCTTCTAGAGGATATGTCTTATGGTCAAGGTCTTCTTCCTTAGCATCATAAAGTGGGAATAATGGAGTTTCTTTTAGAACTTCACTACACTTATAGAGCAATTTATCAATGTTATCTTCAGTGATTGCACTGATTGGAATGATCTCTTTACCAATTTGTTTTTCTAACCTTTTAAGCTTTTCATTAGCGCCTTCTTCATCCATCTTACTAGCGACGATAATCTGTGGGCGTTTATCTAACGCAAAGCCATATTCTTTAAGTTCATTGTTAATGATTTGATAATCTTCGTAAGGATCTCTACCAGTTTCAGACAAATCAATGACATGGACAATGACACGGCATCTTTCAATATGTCTAAGGAACTGTAAACCAAGACCTTTGCCTTGGTGAGCGCCTTCAATTAATCCTGGTAAGTCCGCCATCACGAAGGAACTGCCGTCTTTAACAGAGACAACACCTAAATTTGGGGTAATTGTGGTGAATGGATAATCAGCTATTTCAGGTTTAGCGGCACTAACCACACTTAAAAGTGTGCTCTTGCCGACGCTTGGAAAACCAACTAAACCAACATCAGCTAAAAGCTTAAGTTCGAGAATTAGTCTCTTTCTTTCACCTGGTTCACCGTTTTCCGCGATCTTAGGCACTCTATTAGTGGAACTCTTGAAGCAGGAGTTACCTCTACCACCTCTACCACCTTTAGCGACTCTAATGATTTTGCCATCTTCGTTTAAGTCACCTAAGAACTCTTTGTCTTTTTCTAAATAGACAACAGTGACCACTGGGACATCGACGATGACATCTTCTGCGTATTTACCGTATTGGTTTTTAATACCACCTTTTTCACCATCATTAGCGATAAAAGTTTTGCTATGACGGAAATTGAATAATGTGTTGATGGTTTTGCTGGCTCTTAAAAAGATAGAACCACCACGACCACCATTACCGCCAGCTGGTCCGCCTTTAGCGACGTATTTTTCATGTAAAAAGGCAATGGCGCCATCGCCACCTTTACCACTTCTTACTTCAATAACTGCACGGTCAATAAACATAAAATTCTTCTTTCTTTTCTATTATATAAGAAAAGCATACAAAAAGACCACTAAAATGTGGTCTTAATGTTCTTTTTTAACAATTAGTCTTGTGGAACGACTTTCACGAGTGTTCTGTCTTTGCCAGAACGTTCATACTTCACAACACCATTACATGTGGCGAAGATGGTATCGTCTTTACCTTTTTTGGTATTGACTCCAGGATAAATTCTTGTTCCTCTTTGACGGTAGATAATGCTACCTGCATGGCACCATTGTCCATCGGCGACTTTAGCACCGAGTCTACGACCAGCAGAATCACGTCCGTTTTTTGTGGAACCGACACCTTTTTTACTAGCAAAGAGTTGGAGATTTAATTTAAATAACATCTTTAATTCCTCTTTTCTACCGAATTACTTATCGGTTTTGATAGCGATGAATTTCGGATTTGTCTCGCATATGGTATTTAACCCACACACGATTGTTTCAATCACGACTTCATCATGGGCATCTAATGGACGTTCACTTTTGAATAATGCATGTCCTTCTTCTAACTTAATTTCGTAATCCTTTACGTTAACCAAGTTATTGAATCCTCCAGTCACCACTGCACTGACCGCTGCACAGACAAGATCTTGTCCATATTCAGCTGAGTTAGCGTGACCCTTAACTTCTAAAAAGTTAATTTGGTTATTAGATGCACGGCCAATTATCACTTTAATCATGATTAGGCAGTGATAGCTTCGATTACTAAGCAAGTATATGGTTGACGATGACCAATGGTCTTGTGTTCGTTAGCCTTTGCTTTGTACTTGAAGACGCGGATTTTTTTGCTTTTGCCTTGTTTTTCGACTTTGGCTGTCACTTCGGCACCTTCGATATATGGGTTACCAACTTTGAGAGCCTTGTCTCCGATTAGGAGCACTTTGTCGAGGGTGATTTTTGCACCGACTTCGGCATCGAGTTTTTCGACGTAGATTTTGCTACCAACTTCCACGCGAACTTGTTTTCCACCAGTTTCAATAATTGCGTACATAATGTCCCTCCTTCTGTTTAATCACTAAGTACTCGCTATTAAGGTACTTAATAAAGTTTCTTAAACCTTTTCTATGCGGTTGTAGCTAGTGAGGCGACAACGCATGTAATATAACATAAGTTATAAGAGCGTTCAACATTATTTTAAAGAAATTTTCAATTATGAAAATACTTTAGCGTGGAGAAATGAATAGTATCCGCTTTGCCCAATAATCAAATGGTCGAGAAGTTTAACCCCTATCTTTTCTGCTCTTTTGTTCATTTTTTCGGTAAATTTGATATCTACTTCACTAGGAAATGGAGTGCCATTTGGATGGTTATGAATGAGATAAAAATAGTAGCCATTGTGCAGGATTAAAAGATGGATAATTTCACGAGTTGAAAGGACGATATCATTATCATTTCCTTTAAACAAAACCTTTTCAAAAATGATTTGTTTATTCTTATTAAGAATAACTATCACGCAATTTTCCTGAGTTTGGCCTGCTAATGAAAGGGAATAACGTTGGTAAAGAGAGTCACTAGTTACTTCCGCTTTTTCTTCATAAACAAGACGTGTTTTCTCGTTCATTCTTTTAGCGATTTCAATCGTCGCTGCTAAGCGTAGAGCATTAACTCTCTTTAACCCTTTAAACGTGTGAAAATATTGGTATGGTTTGTTATAAAGTGCACTCAAAGTATGCACATCATTTAAAACATCTCTAGCGATATCAATAGAGGAATGTCCAACTGTTCCATTGTTGATGATGAGGGCTAATAGTTCCTCGTCGCTAAGTGTTTCAATCCCAAATCTAGCTGCCTTTTCACGAGGCTTGTCTAGAGTGGGTAAATCTTCTATCTTGCTCATTAGTTCCAAGAGAATTTCCAACCGCCTGGGACAGCGGCACTGCCCTTAGAGGAACGGAACAAACGATAGATCACTACTGCTATAATGGCGGCGCATAAAAGGGCCATGACGGCAGTGACGGTGATTGCTTCACCGACATAGTGGTTTTGCATTTCATTTTCACTAAGTAATGTATAAGTCATAAAAAAGACCTCCTTATAAATTAAATAGGGAGGTTTTTTCGATTTTGTCCGATACTTTTTATAATTTTTTCTTTTTTTCTAACAAAACTTGTAAATTTTCTTGATGTTTGGCGAGTTTTTCTCTTTCCAAAGCGATCTTAGCTTCAGGAGCTTTGTTAATAAAGTTCGGATTATTAAGCATATTTTCGCAGCGCTTAATTTCGTTATTCAAGGCTTCGATATCTTTATCTAACTTAGCGAGTAATTCAGCTTTATTAACGTTACTAGCGATATAAAGTTCCGCTTCATTATAGACATGAGATTCACCTTCAACGTGTTGATCTTTATTTAATAACTTCACTTCAGAGAAGCTGAATCTCTTGAGATAGGCTAAGAAGCCATCGAACATCTCTTCTTTAAGAAGTAATGATAAGTCGAGATTAGCGTTAGGCGCTAATTTGTTCTCAATCTTGTAGTTTCTCACATCTCTAATAAGATTGAATAAGAGATCAACTTGATAATCTTTAGATTCATCCACTAAGTTAGCTTCATATTTTGGATAACTTTCAAGCATGATGGACTCTAAGTGAGATGGTAAGGAACAATATAATTCTTCAGCGATAAATGGAGTGTATGGATAGATGAGAAGAATAATATTCTTCAAGCACTTGAGCAAGACGGCCTTTGTGGCGTTCTTCACTTCTTCATTTTCGCTATTTAGAGCGACTTTAGACATTTCTAAGTATTGTGAGCAGAAGTCGTCATAAACGAAGTTATATAAATGGTTACTAGCCGCGTTGAAGTCATATTTATCCATGTTCATGGTGACATTCTTAATTGTGGTGTTGCATCTATTGATAATCCACTTATCTAAAGCAGACATCTTATCTAAAGATAATGCGCTTTCCTTATAATCATCGCCAAGGATAGATAACACGTAGCGCGCGCTATTCCATATCTTATTTAAATAATTAGAAGCGGCTTGGACTTTCTCATCGATATATCTCATATCTTGTCCAGGTGTGCTGTTAGTGGTTAAGAAATATCTAAGGGCATCCGCACCATAATCAGCGATGACCTTAATTGGGTCAACACCATTACCTAATGTCTTTGACATTTTACGGCCTAGTTCATCTCTCACTAAACCATGTATAACCACTTCTTTAAATGGTCTTTGACCGGTCATTTCTAAGCTTTCAAAAATCATTCTTGAAAC
>JAFZLN010000147.1 GCA_017551465.1 Bacilli bacterium | reverse complement strand
CAGTCTCTTCTTCTTCGGATTCAACTGCTTCGTTTTCTAATTTTTCTTCTTCGAACAACATTGTTAACTACCTCCTATGATTAAATATCTAAGTTCTTGACGAACTTCGCATTAGTGTGAATAAATTCTTTTCTTGGATCAACGTTATCTCCCATTAAGTCAGTAAAGACTTGTTCGGCGAGAATCGCATCATCAAGAGTAACTCTTAACATTTTTCTTCTGGATGGATCCATTGTGGTTTCCCATAATTGTTCCGCATCCATTTCACCAAGACCTTTATATCTTTGGAATGGATATCCAGGTTTTAAGTTAAGTTGTTTTTTAATAACCTCTAATTGTTCGTCATTATAGGAATAGTAATCTTTTCCGTGATAACTAACTTTATATAGAGGAGGTTGAGCGATATAAATATATCCGCCTTCAATTAATGGACGCATAAAGCGGTAGAAGAATGTTAATAAAAGGATACGGATATGGCTACCATCGACATCAGCATCGGTCATGATGACAATTTTGTGATATCTAATCTTATTAATATCGAAGTCAGGATCAATACCTCCACCAATCGCTTGAATCATGTTTCCGATTTCCGCGTTAGCGAAGATTCTCTTATCTTGAGCTTTTTCAACATTTAAGATTTTGCCACGAAGTGGTAAGATAGCTTGAATTTCACGGTCACGTCCGTTTTTGGCAGAACCGCCAGCGGAGTTACCTTCAACAATATATAATTCACATTTGGATGGGTCTTTAGATGAACAATCAGCGAGCTTACCTGGAAGAGTAGTAAGTTCAAGTCCACCTTTACGCATGCTATCACGGGCTTTACGAGCTGCTAAACGCGCATTTGCAGCCATCACAATCTTTTCCATAATAGCTTTTGAAGTCTTAGGATTTTCCATTAAGAAGCGATTTAATTGATCGCCAACGATACCAGAAAGAATCTTTCTAACTTCAAAATTACCTAATTTGGTCTTAGTTGGACCTTCGAATTGAGGGTTTGGATGTTTAACACTGACGATAGCGGTGAGTCCTTCGCAGATATCATCGTAGGTTAAGTTATCTTCGTTCTCTTTTAAGAATTTGTTATCTCTAGCGTAAGCATTAATGACACGAGTTAAGGCTAATCTTAAACCTTCTTCATGAGTACCACCTTCATGAGTGTGGACGTTATTACAGAAGGAATAAACATTCTTGCTATAACCATCGTTATATTGCATTGCAACTTCAGCGTAGACATGCGAAACTGATCCACTTGCTAATTCGATTGGTTCACTGCCTTCGCAGTAAATAACTTCATCGAATAGAGGAACTTTGTTGTGGTTGATGAATTGAACGTATTCTTTAATACCGCCTTTATAGCAGAATTTTTCTTCAACCTTTTGTTCACCTCTCGCGTCGGTGACAATAATGGTAATGCCTCTATTAAGATAAGCAACTTGTCTTAATCTATCTCTAATTGTGATGAAATCATATGTGGTTGTCTCAACGAAGATGGTTGGATCTGGTTGGAAAGTAACGATAGTGCCACTATCTTTACATTTACCAACTTGTTTTAATCTACCGGTTGGATGACCACCATTTTCAAATCTAATCTTATAGACGTTACCATTCTTATGGACTTCAACATCTAACCATGAAGATAATGCGTTAACAACTGAGGCACCAACACCGTGAAGACCGCCAGATACTTTATATCCGCCACCTTCACCGAATTTACCACCAGCGTGTAACACTGTAAAAACGGTTTCAACACCTGATAATCCTGTCTTACCAACGATATCCACAGGAACGCCACGTCCGTTATCAACAACGGTAATAGATTCACCTGGATTAATGGTGACATGGACTTCAGTACAATATCCCGCTAAGGCTTCATCGATCGCGTTATCGACGATTTCCCAAACGAGGTGATGTAATCCTGGACCAGCTGTAGTTCCGATATACATGCCTGGTCTTTTTCTAACAGCTTCCAAGCCTTCAAGAACTTGGATGTTAGTCGCAGTATAACTAGCGTCAGCTTTTTCTAATTCGACTTCTTTTTCGTTCATTTCAGTAACGGAAACGTCTTTAGCGACAAAAGCCTCTTCTACAGGTTTCTGTTCAGCTTCGTTAGTGGCTGCTACTTCTTTTCTTTCTTCTTCCATTAGAAGACCTCCTTATGCTTTGTTTAATTGAATATGGGTTGCCCCATCAATATTAAGTTCAGTACCAGTGATAAACACTTGTGAGAAGTTCTTGAGGAATTTGATTAATCTAGCTTGATGTTCTTCATCTAACTCAGACATCACATCATCAAGAACAATCACTGGTTTTTTATCTTCATCCTTGACCATGAAGTATGGAGATATTTTTAACGCAAGAGCGACTAATCGGTTTTCACCTTGAGAGCCAAATGTTCCAATATCTTTGCCATTTAGGCTCACAGAGATATCTTCTCGGTGAATTCCAATCGAAGTTGCTTTATGCTTCAAATCACTCTCTAAAGCGCGATTATAAGCCTCTAATGCAACTTTATTGAAGTCAGCATCATCACTCACAAATGGACGGTAATGGATTTCAATCTTTTCTTTCACGCCTGTGAGTGCGCGCGTTATTTTTATAAGGATATCGTTGATATCCTTGACATACATGGCGCGATATTTGATAATCGGGCCACTATATTTGACGAGTAATTCAGTGGTTGTGTCTAATAGTTTTTGGTCATAGTTACCACTTTTTAATAACTCGTTTCTTTGCCTAAGAGCCTTCTCGTATCTAGAGATATATTCGAGGTAAATCGGGAATTGTTTGGATAAGTTGATATCTAAGAAATTCCTTCTTTCTTTCGGTGTCCCTCTAAACAACAAGACATCTTTTGGCTCAAATAGGAGCACATTCACGCATTTGGTGAGGTCACTTAACTTTGATACCTTTTTCCCATTAACGAGAACGGAACGCCCCTTTTTGGTGATAATAATGTGGATTTTTCTTTTTAGTGATCCTTCAACCACTAAGGAATCAATCTCCGCGTATTCACTAGAACGGTAGATGATATCTTCATCATCAACCCCTCTAAAGCTACGAGCAAGGCTTAGATAATATATGGCTTCGACTATATTGGTCTTGCCACTCGCATTAACGCCACTGATGAGATTAAGTCCTGGAGAAAATTCTAAATCTTTATAGGTGTGGTTTCTGAAGTTGCGAACTGAAAGCGATTTAACAAACATAATAATTACTTGATGATAAATTCGTCTTTGTTCGCTTTAATTACATCATTTCGATATAGTTTACGACCTCTGCGATTTTCTAACTCTCCATTTACAAATACATCATTATTAGCGAGGTAGATTTTTGCTTCACCTCCAGTAGAGATTAAACCGGTAATTTGGAGTAAGACATTCAAAGTGATATATTGCTCATCTTCGCGGATTAATACTTCTCTTTTGGCCATAAAAATCGTCCTTGTTGGTATTATACACGATATAGTCATTAAATGGAATAAATATATTCCATAAAGTAATATAAACTTAATATACCCTTTTAAAGCATCAAAAAAGGCGTCTATTTAACGTTTGACGCCTCAATTGATATAAAACTCGTTTTCTCAGTAAGTTCTCACAGGAGTGACGATTTGAATAACTGATTCATCCTCAGGATTCTTAATCACAAATGGTTTCATTTCACCAACAAACAAGAATGTGACATCGGTCGCGTTAAGTGCTTTAATCGCCGAGAGAACAAACTCACTATTGAATGAGATTTGTAGGTTGTTTCCTTCGAACTTGAAGACATCGATTTTCTCGCTAGCAGAACCAACTTGAGTGGATTTAGCGCTAATCTCAACCACTTCATCACTTAATGAAAGGTCAACAACATTCTCTCTATCGATTGATAAAATGTTCACTCTATCGATCGCTTTCATGAAATCTTGAGCGTTAACTTCCAAAGCATAGTTTGTAATGCGTGGAACGATGTTCTTAGTGTTAGGATACTCACCAGCGATCAAACGTGTCGCTACGACGGTGTTTTCAAACTCAAATAAGGCTTTCTTATCTGAAAGAGCAACTTTAAGAGATTCTGTATTCTCTAATAAGTGATCAACTTCCACCATCATACGTGCAGGTACATTAGCAGAGAATTTTAAATCTGTAGAGATTGGAATTTGTTTTCTAGCTAAACGCGCACTATCGGTGGATGTTGCAGTTAATGTTCCATCAGCAGCTTCTAAGTTAATCGCAGTAAGAATTGGTCTTTGTTCTTTTAAAGATGCTGCAAACGCAGTTTGGGAGACTAAGGCAGAGAACTCTAATCTTGTAAGATTAATATTGATACCGTTTGGTTCTAAATCAATATCTGGATATTCATTAGCCTTGATGCAATTTAAATTATATTTAATCTTACCCGCAGTAATTACCGCGATTGTGGAATCAATGACTTCAAAGCTAATTTCTTCACTATCGATCTTTCTTGCCATATCAGTGATAATCTT
>JAFZLN010000146.1 GCA_017551465.1 Bacilli bacterium | reverse complement strand
TTTGGACGAAAACGGAAAAGAAAAAACTTACGAGCTAGATTTCGTTTATTCTCAAAAAGAAGGGCCAACTGTTTTAGAAGCAAAATCAGGTGTAGATAAAGAACATAAGTCTTTGATGATAGGGTTAAGGAAATATCAAAAAGTAAAACAAAGTTATATCTTGTGTAAGTTCTATAAATTTGACAAACACAACGTACAAAGAGGACCGCATTATGTGCCTTTCTACGCTTTGCCTTTTTTGCTGAGGTAGTTTTATGTTTTTCAGCGACTTAAAAGAAAAATTACATGTGTGGACCCAACAAAAGAGAGAGACTATTTTTGTCATTGATGGTCCAAGCCAAGTAGGCAAGACTTATTTTTTGCGTAAGTTTCTCAATTATTACAACGGCAACTATTTATACATCGATGTCAAACTGCATTTAGATATGTTAGAAAAACTACTAGATAGTTCCTACAAAAGCGCTGAAGATTTTTATGCTGCGTTGTGCTTTGAATTCAATTCGCAACCTATTGTGTCTCTAAAATTGCTTGTTTTTGATGGAATTGAATATTGCCCCAAATTAAGACAATTCTTTAAGACACTTGTTACACATAGTAGAGTTAATATTTTAGCGACTACGTGTGGTGGAAGAGGTGCGCAACACTATAAGAATCTATTAGTGCCTTCTGAAGAAGATGTTAATTACATGATGCCACTTAATTTTTATGAGTTCTTAAAAGCTATTAATCAAAAAACTTTGGCAGATCATTTTAAAGAGTCTATCATGCATAGAACACCAATAAGCGAATATCTTTCATTAAAACTGTATTCTTCTTTTAAATTATATAATTTAATAGGTGGCTATCCATTAACCATTTCCCAATATAACGAAAAGAACGACATTGCATCGTGTGTTGAAACCAATAGTTTTATTTTTCAAAAACAGTTTGAGCACGCTATCGGGTTAATGAATAAAGATGATGCTAATCTAGCGCTTGAGCTCAGGGATGGTTTTGCAAAATTCGTCGCTAACGGCAAGTATAACTACTTTAGCGACATCACCGCCTATAAAATGAAGCAGCTTCTTTCTTTTTTGGAAGAAGAATATGTCGTTAATATATCCACGGCTTTGGACATCAAAAATTCAAGCAATCAATCAAATGCAAAAAAAGTGTTTTTCGCGCATCAGTGCTTTTTGAATGCGATAGGCGGCTTTGACAAAACAACTTATTTTGATGATATTGAATTAAGTAATGAAGTTGTTTTAACAGATTTCTATTACAATCAAAAGCTTTATAACAAGCCACTTAATTTTGCTTTAGATAGGTCGTCGCGTTATTCAATGAGTGATGCCTTAATTGTTAATAATATGAATGTTTATTTAGTTCAAACCAAACAAAAAAGGCTTTCAGTTGATTACAACATTAGCATGTCAAAAAAATCAGATGGGTCTTTTCAACCTGGTGTATTACTCTTCAACGGCAACGTTTTTAAATATGATGGAGTATATGTTTTGCCATCATATTGTTCTTGCGTTTTAAATGAACTATTTGATAGATAAAGGAACAAGCTGAGTTAGAGATTATAACCCAATTTCATACGTCTATGATGATATTAATTCATGGATAAGGAACACAGGAAAAAGATTATCCTCAAGAGAGTTTTTAAATAACATTAAATGCATATTTGGCTATGAAAGCATAGACACTTTTATAACTTCAATTAAAAACAAAACCAAAGAAATGGAAGAAGTAACTCGATATCGCTATTCTGGTGCATGGCACGAAGCCCCATTAATTACCGACAGAATAAAATTAGAGGATGTAGGAAAATATAACTAATGCTAAGCCAAACAAGCAAAAAACTATTTATAATTGAAAAACTATTAAAAGAAAGGGTACGGATGTATGGCAATTGATAGACATAAAGTATTTATAAGTTTTCACAGTGATGATATGCGATATAAAGATTATCTAATCAATCTAAATGAGTACAATTTTGAAACGCATAAAATTCAAAGCATCTTTGATGATTATTCAGTTGGTGAGGGAGATATTGATGATACCAATATGACTGATGAGCAAGTTAGAATTATAATCAGAGATAAATTCATTAAGGGCGCTTCCGTCCTAATTCTTTTGTGCGGCGAACATACCAAAGAAAGAAAGTTTGTTGACTGGGAATTGCACTCCGCGATGTTTGATACTGAAAATAACCCAAAAATGGGAATAATAGTTATTAATTTGCCGTTTGTATCTATGTTTCAAGCTTGCCGAATTGGAGAAGAAAGCGAAAAGAACATTGTTGCAAACCCTAGTGCAAATTGGACTAGCTTTAAAAATAGAACAGAGTTGGAACAAAACTACCCCTATATGCCATCGCGAATTATCGATAATTTTGAATCGTTAATAAACAACGATGATATAATACCCATCACCGTTGTAGATTGGGACAAAATCGCCAATAATAGCGACAGTCTGAAAAGACTCATTGACAATGCATATTGTAGAAGCAGAAATGATAATAAACATTACAATCATTCAGCACCTCTAATGAAAAGAAATAGGCGCCATCTATTCTATTAAATAGTTATAGTAACACTAGCAATATCCTTTATGGTGCGAGAAATCGCGCCCTTATTTTATTAATGCATATTCCTTATTTATTTTTCTAAATCCATGCTATGATTAGGCTGTAACCATCATATACGTATAATCAGAATCAAAATGTTTTTGGTTCAAGGGAGACTTTTTAATCATATGAAGAAGATACATTTTTTTGTAACCACACTCGTGGGCCTTTTAGGTATTTCTCTTATTGGGTGTAATGCTAAATTACCAACCACACAATATGAGAAAGTTAAATTTGCTTTTAATGGTGTGGAGAAATCATTTAAGAACAAGAAGGCTTCAAAAGCCGCAATCTTATTACCTAAAGCTAAACTAGGAGGATCTAATACATCTCATGGTTTAGATACCATCTATAGCTACTTTAGAGATGATGATATTCAAGATAACTTTCTAGAAGAAGTAGAATACAACCAACCTCCAATGGTGCAGTTCCAATATCTAAAGAAAGTATTAGAGAAAGTTGGAAGTGGTTATGAGTTTGGCAATAAATACTATGACACCATCAATGGTGAAATGTATTTAGATGTTGAAACAGGTTTTAAAAGAGATGGTGAACAATATAAATATAACTACACCTTCACTTTAGGCGTGGATATCAACATCGATGATAATGACTTAATCACTGCGGATATATCGTTTGATATCAAACTTAATAAAGGTAACGAGGAATATAATACCAAATGGTATGTTGCCATAGAACTAGACTATGATATGGCAAACAACTCTCCTAATTATAAGATGACCATGGTTACTGAAAATGATGAAAGAGAATTACCATTCTATGGTAGATATACATATGAATATGACTATGTAGATGTTAAAAATAACTCCATCAGTGAATGGAGAAAGTTCTGTATGGACAATGACCATAGATTAGTTAAAGACTCGACACATACTAACTTCAATTCATATGTTGAAGAAGGATGCGAGTATAAAGTGGATGCTTGCTCTTGGTACAAGAATGGTGTCTTCCATAAGAATAAAAGAACTAGAGCGCAAGGCGATGAAGCTAAAGCCATAGGCGAAGCATTATTTACTGACTTAGGATTAAACGCTAATGAGATAGATGCTGATAGATTCTATAACAAACAAGGCAATCAAAACAGTGTTATCAAAACATGCTATCAAGAATTCAACAAAATCGCTAAAGAAGACATTATCTATAATCTAGTTTGTAAAGAAGAAGGCCATAGTGAGATAGAAAAACAACCAGCGGCTATTAGAGCAATGAATGACGACTTATCAGGAGGAGCGGGTAACTATCAAGTTCCAGGTACTACAACAATTAGTCAGTTATTAAGTGGCTTCATTGATAACTTTGGTGAAAAACTAGTGGTACATCTATATTACATTGATTCAGATGGTGGTCTATTATCTGAAATCACTGATTTAAGAGCATTAAGATATTATGTTAAATCACAACGAGGTGAATACTCTACTGAAGCACATCTAGATGATACATTATCTGATGTGATACAAAGAGGTGGCTTCCAAGATAGAGATTTAACCATCTTATTCGTGGATGGTGATAATCTTGGTGGTGCTATGAATTTCTATTACGCTGGTGAATTCCAAAATAATAACTATACTGCTCCTACATTCCCAGAAGTATTGAAGAACTTAGGAGTTCCTGAATATGAAGGTGAAAGATATACCATTCTTGATAATAGTGTCTTAGATAAGTCACCATATAAATTAGAAATAGGAAACACTGATGGTAATGAAGAAGCTAATTACAGAACCAAATTATTAAAGAATGGCTATGAAGTTACTGAAATATTTGGTTATAGAGAATATAAGAAACAAGTTAATTCAAAGACAGTTGTTATTAGTATCAACAACGCTCAAATTGATAATGGTTATTTAACAATCACCATTAGTGTGGAAGATGCCCCAAATGTATTAATAGTTAACTCTATCGCTTTAGTGGGATCATTCAATAACTGGGATGTGACCACTAACTGTGTTGAATTCACAAAAGTAGATGAAGGTTATTGGAGATTAAATGATCTACACTTATCTCCTGGTGAGAAGTTCAAAATAGTGGTTAACCATTCATGGGAAATCCATGGTGGTTATGGCTATAACGATATTGTGCGTATCGATGAATATAGCAAACTATTAACTTCTGAAGGCGCAGAAGGAAACATCAAAGCCAATGTAGCGTGTGTCCTTACTTTAAGTGCACATGTTAATGGTGACAATATCGTCTTTACGCTTGAAGATGCGAATCAAGAATAGAAAATAGTTATTATTTATGTCAAATCAAAAGTGCCTCCAACCAAGGCACTTTTTATCAATTAGCATTCTATGGATTCAAATAAAGCCGCAACAATTTTATCTTCAGCATCATTGATTTCTTTAATCTCGATTGAGCAGGCAATCATTGTTCCGTTAATAGTGGTGAAATAAGTAACGTATTTTAACTTTTTAAAATGTGAGTAGATAATATCAACCCTTCTACCATCTTTATAGTGGTGAAGATGTTGAGTTACTCTCATACCTATCTTTTCCATATTTTCTATATTTAGCCAAACGAGTTTGTTATATTCCTCCTCGCTTTCAGCTTTATCATCTCTATTGATGGAAATGGTGTGAGGGATTACACCATCAAACTTAATAAAGATATTAAGAGTACCTTCATGGATGTGATACTTCTTATAATCTTTTTTCTCTATTTCTTCAAAGTCATCTGGTATTTCGAAACCAAACTTTAATTCATGGTTATAAATCCACATAGCAAGTGCCTCCTAATATCTAGCAATCTATTAATAATTATAACCCACTTACATATAAATCCCTATATTGCGGCATAACCTAATTAAAGTTATAATTTGTTTGATAAATATTACAAACACATTATGGGTTTTCTTACAGCTGTTAATCTTAAGAACAACAACTATTTGTTTATATCCTATTCTCATCGAGACCAAGATGAGGTCTTATCTTTTTTGACGCGCCTAGACGAGAGATATATAAACTACTGGTACGATAAAGATCTTAGAATTGGTGAAAGATGGAATGAAAGAGTGCAATCCCACATCTCCGATTCTAAATGCTTAGGCGCTATTATTTTTGTATCTAATAACTGGGCGGTTTCAGATGCTTGCTCATTAGAACTAGACTATTTAAAAACACATAATATGACCCTATATCCGGTGGTAATTGATAACGCTCTTAGCCTAGAAGCAAAGAAAGTATTGAAAGACGATTTGGATATTGATGATACAGTGTTATACGCCACCAATAACGATGCTAGTGCGGATCAGCTGTTAAGAACACTAATTGATACGGATGTTGATGTGGTTAATAACTATGAAGCCTTTGTGAAAAAGATGGAAAAGAAAGACAAATACTCCATCGAACAAAGAGGTGAGTCCTACTACATCAAACTAGGTAAGTACCCTCAAAAGAAGTTTATTGAATATCCGCCAATCCATAATGATGTAGTATTCACAGATGATTTTGATGATAGCATCCTATATCTCCAAGCATCTAATACCGAACATGCTTATGAATTCGAAAACATATGGTGGAGATTAATCGACGCCACACGTGCAGAAGTAGTGCTAATCATGTCTAATTCCCTCTTTTCTTGCCTTGGCACAAAAGAAGAAATCAACAAAGAATTACAAAAATTTATTGCAAGAGCAAAATTAGATAACTATGACACGTCTTTGATGGATGATGTCTTTTTTAATAAATATAAAGACAAGATATTATCAAATAATATGCTTGAAAGCAATTATGTGTTAGAATCTTATAGACACGAAAAGTACATATACTTTTATAGCAATAATGGGAGAATTTCTTTGCTAAACAATACTTATAACTCGATGGATGGAGGAGTTCTTTCTCCATTTACTTGTTATGGTTCACCAATGCTAGTGCTTACTATTCACCTTGATACGGAGGATTAAACTATGGAAGACGTTTTAAAGGATGTAATTATTGAAGAAAAGGAACAGGAAGGTCGTATTTTTAATCTTTATGTCGACAAAACTGAAATCGCTGAAAAGATTTACGAAAAGATTAAAAACACAGTCAACAAAGACAAGTGCTTCTATCTTTCTGATAACAACACTCACGTTGGTATCGTTTCAGTTGCTGACGGTCTTAAATCATTAGCCACATTATCGGCGATGAATCTCGATATCAAGAAGGCTGATGGCTATCTTGACTTAATGAAGGAGAACCTAAAAGAGTTATTTAACCAAATTGAATATGCTCAATATAAAGAACTCAAAGAACATCCTGTCGAAGGCCAACCAGCCCGTTTAAGATTCAACCTTACTCCATTCGATAGAACAATCAGAGATCCATACGTTGATACCGCTTCTAAACTCTTATCATCCATTATTGAAGTTAGAGAAGTACTATTTAGACTTGTTAATAACCAAAAAGATAAGAACCTTATCAAGATTGATGGTGTTGGCAATGTCGATGATATCCTTTTAGCGTTAAACGATGTTGTTAAAGAAACATTAAGATTCCTTTGCTTATCCGCAATCCCTAATCCAAAGCCAACTGTTAGAAAATTCTCAAAGACTCATGAAGACGGAACATTAGAGGAAGAAGAAATTATAATTAACTATTTAGGTTGGAACTTCACCCGTTTCAAAGATGAATCGTTATTAGAAGGCGAAAAAGAAAAATTAGAACCATCTTTATATTTCACTTATTCTGTTTCCCAAGCCTACATGTCCATCTTCGAATCCGCACAAGAAGCCATCTATGCTTTACGTGCTAATAACGTTGAACAAGCTAGAAAACAGATTTCACAAGATAAAGTTAATAAGTTTGACCACGACGTTAAATTCATTCAAAGCATTGATGAAGAATTCAACGAATTACGTGATATTCTCCGTGGTGTTGGTTTAAGAGTGGATGATTACATTGCAGATATTGACTTAAGAGACTTATTCCTTGGTGTTGATGGTAAACCAATTGACCATTCCGAAATTGAAAGATCCACAACAAACAATGCTTTATTTAATACATTATTTGCAGTCTCTATTCTCAATAACTGTGGCGTATTTGATATCTACGATAAGTACTTACCAGAATTAAGAAAACTAGAATATGCCTCTTCTGTTATTGCCAATGTCTTTGACATGTATATGGACTTAGAGATTAGCAAGAAGTTATATATTGTTGAACAATACGTTCTTAACTTCAATGAATTCATTCCAACTAATTTCTTTGAAACCGCTAACTATTTAAGAAAACAACGTATTCAAGTTATTACTATCATCCCATTATTGGTTAAGACATATTCCTTGATCTCCGCTTGGATTGTCCAATATCCACAAAAGCAAATGATGGATTACCTCAAACTCATTCTTGAATCTAGACGTCTTGATAAGAAGAGAAACGTCAAAGAATGGATTTGGGATAAAGAAATGTATGACGTATCCATTAACTCTGTCTTCGTTTCTACCTTAGCGGACTTCTACGAATACTATGAAAAATACGAACAACCATTCTTAGATCCTCAAGCTAGAATCGCTAAGAACAACGCTGAAGCAGATGCGATTGTTAAAGCCGCTAGAGAAGCCGCCCAACAAGAAATTGAAGCTGCTAGAGAAGAAGCTAATAGAAAAGTTGAAGAAGCTAACGAGGCTGTTAAGAAAGTTAAACAAGAAAGAGAAAATCTTCCAATTATCGTTGCTATCAAAGATTTGGTAAGAGAAGTCTTAGAACAAGAACTTGTCAAATACTTACCAAATGCTTTAAACCAAGCGCGTGACTATATCTTCTCTCACGATGATTTCCGTGTGGCAGATACAACCGATAGAGGTGATGCTGATGCCTTAGCGAAAGCTGTCGCCACTTTAGTCTCTGCTTATGCCTATAGAGGCTTTGTTGAAGGTATCAATAAAGATGCTGGTAGTGCGAGAAAAGATATTGATAAGTTTAGAGAAACAAATAACGAAGGCTTAGGCGATTACAAAGCCTATCGTGAAGTTATTGATAAGATTATCGAACAAATCAACATCAGCTTACTCAGTAAGTAATTGGAGGATATCATATGCAAACACTAGCGTTTTTCTCGTATAAAGGCGGTTCTGGTAGAACCTCCCTTATTTATAACACTATCCCATTCTTAGTTAAGAAATTAGGTGCTGATGAAAAACACCCAATCATCTTAGTGGACATGGACTTAGATAGTGCTGGTCTTTCTTATATTCTAGAAGCTGATACAAAGACAAGAATGACCACCAATAAATTAATCTCCTCTGATAATGCTTCTATGCTCTCTCGCTTAAAAGCGGATGTTAAGATGAATCCTAAATCACTAGATGAATTAGACTTTTATAACTTATTAGCCCCAGTTGGTTTCCAATTTGGTTTGTCTTATAAAGAAGCGAACGCTAATAAGTCGGTCTTATTTGTTCCTGCCCAGCCAAAAACAACTGGTGCAGGTTTTGATATGCCAAATAATAAATGCATCTATGACTTCTTATCCATTTGTGAAGCAACTGGTTGCAAAGCGGTTATCTTTGACTTACCTGCTGGTAATCAAGTAACAGGCAGACAAGCATTACAACGCTGCGACACAGTGTTGGTTTGCTTCCGTATTACAAAGCAACACCGTAGAGGTACAATCGAATTCTTAGAAGATAACTTAGACACTGATGGTCAACAAAAGTACATCTTAGTGCCTAATGCTGTTCCAGATTGCCGTAAGAAAGTTAAAGTTGCGGGTGGCTTATTCAACTTTGAATCTGTCAAAGAAGACACAATTAGTAAATTACAAAAAGCTTTTGCAAATAAAGGCCTCGATGGTAGCCAATTAGTCACCTCTATGTTTGAAGGTGAATGGTATGGTGTGCCAGAAGTTGGTCGCTTCAAATTAGAAGAAGACATTCTTTATAGAATCAAAGAAAACCTTCATGATGGTGAACAATTATTAGAAGATGAAGAACTAGCGTATAAAGCATACGACAAAGTAACTGATTTAATTGTAGGTGCCGCTAATGAGTGATTTTAATACCATCAATCAAGAGGGCATGACTCTTGATGCTGCACGTAAAGAGATAGAAAAGATTCGAGACGAAGATGTTAAGAACTTCCTTTTTGATATTGACTGGGAAGACAAAACATTCTTAACACAACCAAGTCAAATCTATTCCTATTTTAATAACGTCATTATTATTTCTTTCATGTACTTATATGGTAAGTATTTAACCTGGAAGAAACAAAGACCAAACGCTTTAAAAGAGAATACAAAACTATCTAGATCATCCAATTTCATGCGCATTATCACAACTTTTGAAAAGTTGTATTCTTCTTTTAATCTTTCCTATGAACTTATTGAAAATATCCTTTCTGACATTCAGATTATGTTCAATAGTGAGAATAACTCTGTATACACAAAAGAATTAGGCATTGAAGGTGATTTTGCCACCATCAATGATTTCTCTTCCTGCCTGGATATTTGTAGAAGTGGTAGAACAATCCGCGGGCAAGAAAACGATAAAGCATATTTAAGAAAGAAACTTATTGATTTCCTTTCAATGGCGCCTTTCTTAACTAATATCGATATTGAACATAGTCCATTCATGTATAACGACCAAGAGTTGCACATTATTTCGTCTAAGACACAAAAGGTCATTAATTTTGAAAGACTTAATGTCAGAAAGATGAACAAGATAGATGATAACTTTGAGATGAATACAAGTTATGCTTTCTTAGCGAATAAACCCGCTTATTTCTATTTAAGCGCTATTGAAGATAAAGTTGCTTATACAGAAAATAACGAAAAGAGAAAATATCTGGTTCTTTCTTATAACACTGTTGGTAGTTTTACAGGTGACTGTGGTGAAAAGGTCTATATTGTTATTAGAGACCATGATGATTTTGAAATAGAAATTGAGAATTATTATTATGCTGATGCGTTAATTGATCCAGATAGTTTTCGCGCTAAATACTTTGGCGCAAAGAAAACCACATCAATTAGTCATTTTATTAAAGACTTCAATGCTATTAACTATCGTTATATTCGTATCCTCTCTTTAGCGATTTCTGATATTTTAAACGACGATTCTAAAACTAGAATCTATAACACTTACTCTAAAAGAGAAGAATATAAGAGCATGTTCGTTAA
>JAFZLN010000145.1 GCA_017551465.1 Bacilli bacterium | reverse complement strand
TCCAATTTCACCTATTGGACTTGGAAACTTTACAGACAATTACGAAGCTACAGAAAACTTCGATGAGGCAGAAGTAGCATTAGTTAGAAGTGCAGCTATGCACGATTTAGATTTACCAGAGAGTTTGGTAGCAGTAGCAAGAGCTGGTGCTGGTGTAAACAATATTCCTTTGGACAAATGTGCTGATAAGGGAATCGTTGTATTCAACACACCTGGTGCAAACGCAAACGGCGTTAAAGAATTAGTTCTTTGCGGCATGCTTCTTGCTTGCAGAGATATTATTGGTGGAAACACTTGGGTTAAAGAAAACAAGTCAGACCGTATTGATAAGATCTTAACACATAAAGTGTTCGGCTTATTAATCTTCGCCGCTATTCTCTTCTTAGTGTTCCACCTTACATTCTCTGAAAACTTCTTATTCTTAGGTGGTTTATTCAAAGATGTTGCCCCTTCTTTTGAAGGCAGTATCTACGAAGGTCTATTCTGGACTGATGCTGGTATTAACTCTCCTGGTGTCATCTTATTTAACTTCTTTGATATGTCATTCTCCGCGATTACTGAAGCGGCCACTAATGGCTTAACTGCCGCTTTAGGAGAAGGTCACTGGTTAACTGGTTTCCTTTGCGATGGTGTACTAACTGGTTTATTTGCCATCTTAGGATTCTTGCCACAAATCTTAGTGTTATTCTTATTCTTCTCTATTATGGAAGATACCGGATATATGGCACGTGTGGCCTTTATCTTAGATAGAATCTTCCGTAAGTTTGGTTTATCTGGTAGAGCCTTTATCCCAATGATTATGGGCTTTGGTTGCTCTGTTCCAGCGATGATTAATACAAGAACACTGGCGGATGAAAACGAAAAGGTATCCACAATTAGAGTGATTCCATTCTTCTCATGTGGTGCTAAATTACCAATCCTTGTCGCTATCGCGGGTGGTATCTCTAATGCCTTTGGTTTCCAATATGTTGATTTAATTACATATTCAATGTACGTCTTAGGTATTATTGTCGCTATTGTGTCAGTCTTAATCTTAAGAAATACCACCTTGAAAGGTGATGCAGCGCCATTTATTATGGAGTTACCACAATATCACTGGCCACAATTTAAATCATTAATGATTCACCTTTGGGATAAGGCTAAACACTTCATTAAGAAAGCGTTTACTATCATCTTAGCCTCCACAATTGTAATCTGGTTCTTATCTAACTTTGGTTGGAACTGGCAGTTGGTTGGTGAGGATAATATGCAAGAATCGATCTTAGCCTCGATTGGTATGTTTATCCAACCATTATTTACTCCATTAGGTTTTGGTGCTCAATTAACTTCTATTGGTTGGGTCTTTGCTGTCGCCGCTATTACTGGCTTAATTGCTAAAGAAAATGTTATTGCGACATTTATCACTTTAGGTGCTGTGGCAGTTGCATATCTCAATAGTGGTGCGGTTGATCCAGAAATCATCGCTCTTATTGAAGAAGACGAAGAAGGTGTTGAAGCTGTTGTACAAATGATTAACGCTACAGGCATTACATGGCAAGGCTGTATCTCATTTATTGCCTTCAATATGTTAACAATTCCATGCTTTGCCGCTTGCGCTACTGCTAAAGGCGAACTTAAGAAAGGCTCATTCAAGTACACTTTAGGCTTCTGGGTTATTGCTTCATTCTTAGGCGCAGGATTCATCTATGCACTCTTATCCTGCTTCAGTTTAAGCTCCTTAGCCTGGGCCTTACCAGTTACCCTTGCCTTACTTATCGCTTTAGCGGCAACTTTCGTCACCATCTTCCGTCTTAAAAAGAGAAATAGTGTGAGGGCTTAAAATGTTTACTAATCCTAATACTCTCTGGATTGAAATATTGGTCATTGTGGCCACCGCTATATTCTTAGCGACCATCCTTGGGGTTTATATCTATCGGAAAGCAAAACATTTACCAACTGGAGAATGTGCATGTTGCCATAAAGGCACAAAAAAGCTCCTAAATGAGTACCATAAATCATGTTGCTGTAAGAAATAGCCAACTTATAGTGACTAAAAAACCTGGCTAATCGCCAGGCTTTTTCTATATAAAAAAGCACCTTAATAGGTGCAATAGTTATTAATTGGCTGGGGTGACTGGGATCGAACCAGTGAATGGTGAATTCAGAGTCCACTGCCTTACCGCTTGGCGACACCCCAAATTCAAAAATTAATACTGGTCTGGCTGATATAGTCTAACTTCAGTAACGCCTGGAACTTCTTCTTGTAAGATGACTTCCACTAAATCTTTAATATCGTTATTCGCGTAAGCGCAGTCTTGGCAAGCGCCATGTAATCTGACATAGACAATGCCATCTTCAAAGGAGACGAATTCCACATCGCCGCCATCTCTTTGTAAGAAATGTCTAATTTTATCTAAGGTTGCAATAATAAGTTTTTCGCGGTCGTCTTTCATAACGATAAAGATATTAGCACAAACAAATTAAAATGTTCACAGAAATGATAAAAAATATTTTTATCCCCTCTATTATTGCTATAATAGTGGCATGAAGATTAGTCTTGACGAATACGATAAAGTCAGAGCCATTGTCCCTGGTTTATTTCAATTCAATGAAAATGAAATGTTTTCCCAAGCCGCTTTAGCGGTCACTGATGACTGCCTTTATTTTTATGATGATAACGCTCCAACCCAAATCATGGGGGAAGTATATCATTACATTATTAAAAAGAGAGTGAGCTTAGATGATATCGTTATGGTGCTTAATGAAAAAATCACTAATAATAGACAATTAAAAAACATGGCGAGATTAAATTTCGTCATGGAAGATGAAGAAGACGAATTAATCTTCTATTACTATTTAAGTGATAAAGGCGACGCTGATAGATTCATTAAAGAATTAGCGGGCTGTGGTATCAAAACTAAGAAGAGAAGTGTGGATTTATCCGCTGATAAACTATAAGAACGAAACAAAGTCATTTTTGAATACAAATAAAAGTCTTTTATTTTAAGCTAGAAATCTATATTCTTGTTGAACATGGAGAAATTTATGTCAAAAGAGAAATTAACAATTGCCGAACAATTAGCAAAACGCGAATATAAAGAGCCATCAAACTTTGTTTGGTTCTTATATGGCTGTTTAGCGAGATCCCCATTCTTCGGCCCTAAATATCACGTCAAATATAAAGTTATTGATGATATTAACAAATATAAAGGTCCTGCTTTTATTATTTGGAACCATCAATCTAGAAGAGACTACTTATTCTTAAAGAATCTTATTGCCCCACATAAATTTAATATGCTCGCCGGTTATCAAGAATTCTTTAGAAAGAAATTCACTTGGCTTTTTAAACAAGCCCAAGTCATCCCAAAGAAAAACTTCACTAATGACCCAAAGAGCATTAGAGCTATGGACCGCATCATCAAAGCGGGTGGCACAATTGCCTTTGCTCCAGAAGGTACATCCTCAATATTTGGTCATAACCAACCAATCGTTCCAGGTACTGGTAGATTTTTAAAATACTATCACATCCCCGTTTATTTTATGAAATTAGAGGGTGCTTACCTCACCTCTCATAAAGTGTGCATTGATGACCGTATTGGTAAAGTAAACGCTACATTATCCTTGTTATTTAAACCAGAAGACTTATTAAAAATGTCTCCTGAAGAAATTGATAATAAGATTAACGAAGCTTTCCATCACGATGACTATAAATGGAATAAAACACAACATATTAGATATAAGAGCAAAGGTCGTATTATGACCAATATGCAAGATATGTTATATAAATGTCCAAGATGTGGTCACGAATTAGAAATGGATGCTGGTGGTAAATACATTAGATGCACAAACTGTGGTAATGGTGGTTGCATGGATGATTATTATGACTTCTATCCATTTGATGATACTTGCAAAGTATTCGATACCCCAACTGATTGGTTAGACTGGGAAAGAGTGCAAGTCATTCATGAAATTAGAGACAATAAAGACTTCTATTTAGAAGAAGAAGTCGATATTGGTGAATTACCAAAATATAAACCTGTTAAGGATAATAAGAAAACTTCTATCCCATGTGGCCATGGTAAGATCAGATTTGATCACGATGGTATCCACTTTGACGGTATTAAGAATAATGAACCATGGCACTTCGACTTATCTTACAGTGTCATCTATTCTCCAATCATTGAAAACGATTTAACCCAATTCGCACTCGCTGTTAATGAACAAATCTATGATTTTGTTCCAAAAAGACATGTCGTAGGCAAGATAATTCTTGTCACCGAGGAAATGCATAGATTACACTTTAACACATGGAAAAACTTCCCTTGGAATGACTATATGTATAAGGGAACAGAATTGGAGAAGAAGTAATCAATGCTCAAACCATATTGGAAATCAAAATCTCACGTAATAATCTTTATTATTACAGTTTTAGCTCATCTATTTTTAGTCACATCCTTTGTTCTTGATATGTATGCTTACATGCAAGATCCAGCATCCGCTGATTCTGAAGCACCCGCAAGAATCACCACACTCATTGTGGTTATCGCAGTTTTGGTTAGTTTTATCATAGATAGTATTTTCTTCGCTGATTTATTCCGTTATATTAGGCTC
>JAFZLN010000144.1 GCA_017551465.1 Bacilli bacterium | reverse complement strand
GTCTAAGATCTGGTGGAATGACAGGAATGACATCGAGAACCATCCATTCAGGTTTGTTGTCACTATGTCTGAAGGCTTCGATGACTTCGAGTCTCTTAGTTAACTTACTACGATTAGAAGTGGTCGCTAATTTGATCTTACGATTGATTTCTTCGCTTTCCGCGTCTAAATCAACTTCAGATAATAAACGTTTGATTGCGCCTGCACCTTCGGAGAATTCAACGTTGTTGAACTTTCTCATGAAGTTGTAACAGGTTTGGAAGTCGAAGACTTCGCCAGGGTTTTCAAGACGTGAAATAAGTTCTTCACTTCTCGCCCAGTCATCTGTTCCTGGGATTAAGCCCCATTCTTCACCACGATCTTGAATTTCTTTAAGAGCAGGAATGAAGACTTCACGGCCGTTTTTCTCGTTGACGAACTCACGATATGCGAGAACTTCACTACGACCTGCGTTTAAACAGATGTGCGCTGCGTAATAAGCGACTTCTTCTAAGTGTTTAGGAGAAACATCTAAAAGTAATCCAATACGGCTAGGAATGCCTTTTAAGTACCAAATATGGGTACATGGGGAAGCGAGTTCGATGTGACCCATTCTTTCCCTACGGACTTCTTTAGAGATGACTTCGACCCCACATTTTTCACAAACGACACCGGCGTATCTAATTTTCTTATATTTACCACAGTGACATTCGTAGTCTTTTGCAGGACCAAAGATTTTTTCACAGTACAAACCTTGCATTTCTGGTTTCTGTGAACGGTAGTTGATGGTCTCTGGTTTTAAGACTTCACCATGAGACCAGCTTCTGATTGTGTCAGGAGAAGCTAAACCAACTTTAATGGCAGATAATTTCTTTACATCAAACATTGCTATTTTCTCCTTTCATTAATCTTCACTACCACTGGTATGAGTGGTCATTGAGACTTCTTCATCAATACCAGTTTGGACATTCGCGCTTTCTTCACCGACTAAGTTCCTTAAGGAAGTGTTAATCTTTCTTTCTTCTTTATCGGCTTCTTTAGCAAGCGCGTCCATATCAATGGAGTGACCTTCGTTATCGAGAAGTTCAACATTCATTGATAATGATTCTAATTCTTTAACTAAAACCTTAAAGGCTTCTGGAATACCTGCTTTTGGAAGAGGTTGATTCTTAATGATTGCCTCATAGGTTTTTCTTCTACCAACACGGTCATCGGATTTGACAGTGATAATTTCTTGTAAGACGTGGGCCGCGCCATAAGCTTCAAGAGCCCAGACTTCCATTTCACCAAATCTTTGACCACCATTTTGGGCTTTACCACCTAATGGTTGTTGTGTGACTAAGCTATATGGTCCAGTTGCACGGGCGTGTAATTTATCATCGACCATGTGGACGAGTTTAATCATATACATGACGCCAACAGTGATTCTTTCATCAAATTTCTCACCGGTACGTCCATCGTATAAGATGGTTTTACCATCTTTAGCCATACCTGCTTTATCCATCATCTCGAAGATTTCTTCGTTGGTGATACCATCAAAAACAGGGGTGGCAATCTTATATCCTAATTTAGATAAGGCCATACCTAAGTGAACTTCTAAGATTTGACCGATATTCATACGGCTTGGAACACCTAATGGGTTGAGCATGATGTCAACAGGTGTACCATCTGGAAGGAATGGCATATCGCATTCTGGTAAAATACGGGAAATAACACCCTTATTACCGTGACGACCAGACATCTTATCACCTTCGGAGATCTTACGTTTTTGGACAATATAGACTGTCACAACTTCGTTGACTCCTGGTGGGAGTTCATTATCTTTGGCTTTTTCTTCACGTTTTCTGATCTTGACATCTAAGACGATACCTGCACCACCATGTGGGACACGTAATGAAGCATCTTTACCTTCATTAGTCTTTTCTCCGAAGATCGCCATTAAGAGTTTTTCTTCAGGAGTTGGTTCTGTTTGTCCTCTTGGAGTGACTTTACCGACTAAGATATCTCCTTCTTTCACTTCAGTACCAACAACAACGATACCACGGCTATCTAAGTGCGCTTTGGCTTCGGTAGAAACATTTGGTACATCCGCGGTGATTTCTTCATCACCTAATTTAGGAATAGAACGGCATTCACAATCATATTTTTCAATATGAATGGATGTATAGACATCGTCTTTGACGAGTCTTTCTGACATAATAACCGCGTCTTCATAGTTATAACCATTCCAGGTCATGAAGGCGATGGTCACGTTTTGACCTAAAGCGAGGTCACCATTTTGCATGGCTGGTCCGTCAGCAATAATTTGTCCTTTACGAACTTTATCTCCAACTTTAACAACGCTTACTTGGTTAATACATGTACCTTGGTTACTACGTTCAAATTTTTGTAAGTGATAGGTAACTGGTTCACTTTCTCCCTTTTGGAGAACTTCAATTGTCTTGCTATCGGTGTAAGTGACCACACCATCACTAGCGGCGACAACTGCTAAACCACTATCACGAGCAACTTGATGCTCTAAACCAGGACCGACTAAAGGTGCGGTTGGTCTTAAAAGTGGAAGGGCTTGACGTTGCATGTTAGAACCCATAAGAGCACGCATGGTGTCATCGTTTTCTAAGAAAGGAATGCTACCAGCAGCAATCGAAACAACTTGTTTTGGGCTCACATCGACAAAGTCGACTTCTTCTTTTTTTGCTAAGATGTTTTCGCCTCTATATCTAGCGACAACAACATCATCAAGGATGGTGCCATCATCTGCTAAATTAATATTGGCTTCAGCGATTTTATATTCCCACTCTTCATCCGCGGAAAGATAAACGCTATCTTCAGCTTTGCTTAAAACACGGCATGTCGCTTTATCAACTGGACGATATGGGGTCTCAATAAATCCATATTCGTTAATTTTCGCGTATGTCGCTAAATTGTTAATTAAACCGATGTTTTGACCTTCAGGGGTTTCAATTGGACAAATAC
This sequence comes from Bacilli bacterium, assembly GCA_017551465.1. Taxonomy (GTDB): domain Bacteria; phylum Bacillota_I; class Bacilli_A; order RFN20; family CAG-826; genus RUG14515. Next base: position 188 of record JAFZLN010000144.1, on the reverse strand, counting down.
GTCCATAGTGAGAAACGTGAACGTCACGGACTTCGGTAGATGCTCTATCTCTAGTTAATCCACCAGGACCTAAAGCAGACAATCTTCTCTTGTTAGTTAATTCTGCTAATGGGTTGGTTTGATCCATGAATTGAGATAATTGTGAGCTAGCGAAGAATTCTCTAATTGAGGCTGCTAAAGGACGTGGG
>JAFZLN010000143.1 GCA_017551465.1 Bacilli bacterium | reverse complement strand
TAGAAATCGCTAAAGAGACCGGTGCTAAATTAACATTTACTGAAAACGGTGAAGAAGGCGTTAAAGACGCTGATGTCATTGCCACTGACGTTTGGGTTTCTATGGGCGAAGATGCTTCCGTCTGGGAAGAACGTATTAACTTATTAAAACCATACCAAGTTAATGCCCGTGTCATGTCTTTTGCAGATCCAAAGGCCATATTTATTCACTGCTTACCATCATTCCATAACCTTGAAACTAAAGTTGGTATGGAAGTTTATGAAAAGTTCGGTTTAAACGGTTTAGAAGTTACCGAAGAAGTCTTTGAAGGCCCACAATCAGTGGTCTTTGATGAAGCAGAAAATAGACTTCACACCATTAAAGCGGTCATGTTGGCCACAATGAAAGAATAGTGAACAACAGAATACAAGATATTTGCCTTAATCGAAGTTGATTAAGGCTTTTTATTACTGTTTTCTTTCTTCTAATAACTCCAATTGTTTATTCATTTCGTTTTGCAAATCCTCTTCTTTAGGAAGATAAAGCATATATTTTGAAGCATAAATTTGTTTGTTGTCTAACGGCAGTGTATATCTCACGAGCGTGTCACTTTTATCAGCACTTAATATGATTCCAATTGGAGGGTTATCACCCGGCTCCATTAATTCTCTGGTGTAATAATTGACGTACATCTGCATTTGGCCAATATCTTGATGAGTTAAATCACCACGCTTCAAATCAACAAGAACAAAACATTTAAGCTTGTAATTGTATAAAACCAGATCAACATAGAAGTTTCTGCCATCCATATCAAATCTCTTTTGTCTTGCAACAAACGCAAAACCATTGCCGAGCTCTAATAAGAATTCGTTTAGGTGAGTGATAAGTGCCTCTTCTAAATCTTTTTCATAGAATGATGAATCTGGTTTTAACCCAGCAAATTCCAAAACGTAAGGATCTTTAATAATATCTTTCGGATCAGCCGGTAATTCTTTTTTAGCAGTGTCATCCACAACATCGTGATTGCTATGACTTGCCAAATACCTTTGATAAGAGAAAGTATTAATTTCTCTGTCGAGTTGCCTGGTGCTCCAATTTCCATTGATTGTCTCATTTAAATAGAATTCTCTTGCAGCCTTATCATTAACGCGAAGAAGACTTTTGTAATGTGTCCAACTCAATTCGGCACGCACTGCGGACCAAATCGGAAAAATGAGATAAAATTGGCGCATATTTCTTAGGCTTCTCTCGTTATAGCCTGGTCCGTAATCTCTCGTCATTTGAAAAGATAATTCTTTAATTAAACCATCGCCATATTCGGCTCTCGATTCCCCTCCTTGCTTTTCGACAATCATTTTACCGATTTGCCAATACGCAAGAACCATTTCACTTTGAATGTTGCGATACACTCTTTTTCTTGCTTGTTCGAGAACATCTTTGATGCTTGCGTAAAAATCATTGTCGATGTACTTACATTCTTTGACTTCGTTCATAATTAATCTCTTTCCTTTCTTTTGCACATCAAGTGCTTAAATTCGCTTTTATCATCTATTGTCCTATAAATAGGACTGTGTATTATGACTCTCTTAGAGAGACATAATAAAAAAAAGACCCTATTTCTAGGGAACACAACAGTGGCCTTTCGGCCTATTTAAAAGCTCAAGAATATGATAGCATAGCGCACTTATTATTCAATAAAAGAATGTAACATTATGTGAATATTATTAATAAAGTGTTATATTTATAACAGGAGGCTCATTTGCCATGAAAAAAAGATTCTATATTACAACTCCAATTTATTATCCAAGCGCTAAGCTTCACATCGGTCATGCATACTGCACAACCTTAACCGATGTCTTTGCGCGTTATAAAAGATTAAGAGGCTTTGAATGTTTCTTCCTTACAGGCGCCGATGAACACGGTCAAAAGATTGAAAAGAATGCCGCTGCTGCTGGTAAGACTCCACAAGAATTCGTCGATGGTATTGTGGAAGGCTTCTATAAACTCTGGGATTTATTACATATCTCTAATAACGACTTTATTAGAACAACCCAAGAAAGACACGTCAAAGTGGTGCAAGACATCTTCTCAAAGATGCTCGCTAATGACGATATCTACTTAGGTAAATATAAAGGCTGGTACTGTAAAGAATGTGAAGCATTCTGGACTGATACTCAAGCGGGTCCAGACCATATCTGCCCAGACTGTGGTAGACCAGTACAAACCGCGGAAGAAGAAGCATACTTCTTCAAGACATCAAAGTATGTCGATAGATTAATGAAGTTCTTTGATGAAAATCCAAAGTTCTTAGTGCCTGAATCTCGTAAGAACGAAATGATTAATACCTTCATTAAACCAGGTTTAGAGGACTTATGTGTTTCTAGAACATCATTCTCTTGGGGTATCCCAATTAGAGAAAATCCAAAACACGTGATCTATGTTTGGTTAGATGCTTTAACCAATTACATTACCGCTTTAGGCTATGATAGTGAACATCCAGAGAACTTTGAAAAGTTCTGGCAAGATCCTGAATCTGAAACCATTCACATCTTAGGCGCGGATATCACTAGATTCCACGCAATCTATTGGCCAATGTTCTTAATGAGCTTAGGCGTTAGATTACCAGATAGAGAATTCGTCCATGGTCTTCTCATGATGAAAGATTCTAAGATGAGTAAATCTAAAGGCAATGTCGTTGATCCATATCCACTCGTGGAACGTTATGGTGTTGATGCTGTTAGATACTATCTTGCTAGAGAAGTTAGCTTCGGTAGTGATGGTAACTTCACACCAGAACAATTCGTTGAAAGAATTAACACAGACTTAGCCAATGCCTTAGGTAACTTGTTAAATAGAACTGTTTCTATGATTAATAAATACTTCGACGGTGTTGTTCCAGAATATAAAGGTCGTATTAATGATGTTGATGGTAACTTAGAAGATTTAACAAAGTTAACTATCGAATCATATGAAAGATTAATGGATGACCTTAAGATTACAGACGCGATTACACAAGTTAACGAATTAGTTAATAGAGCGAATAAGTATATTGATGAAACTGAACCATGGGCTTTAGCCAAAGATCCAGAAAAGAAAGCTAACCTTGAATCAGTTATGCTGCACTTAACCAATTCCATCTATGTCGCTGGCATGTTATTAAAACCAGTCTTAGTGACCGCCTCTGATAAACTATTTGAACAATTAGGCGTCACTGGTGACTTACTCAATTACGATAACATCTATAAATATGGTGTTACTGGTGGATTAAAGGTTGAAAAGAAAGATCAATTATTCCCAAGATTAGACGCTGCTGTCGAAGTCCAATACATTCAGGACATCATGGCTGGAAATATTAAGTAAAGCAAAAGAGCGGTTCGACCGCTCTTTCTTTTGCTATTAATAAATATTAATAAACAACTTTTAATTCTTTAACGAAGACTCTCGCGTTAGCGCCTTTGTTATAGACTCTGAAACTCTTGGCGTTAATTGCTTCGTTATATTCTTTTGCCACAGGTTGACCATCAACTGGTTTTAAATCAATAACGTTTTCATCGGTATTGAAATAAAGAACAGAATTAGCGTCAACGTTAGTGTTGGTTGTTGCGCCTTGCGTATATGTTTTGCTATATGTTTCAAGGGTGAGAGTTAATGATTTAATTGTTTCAGCGAAAGTGATTTCTAAACTACCCGCTTTTTTCGCAGAACCAACTGTCAACATTTGGCTACCCGCAACTGGAGCGTCTGCCATAAATTGGCAAGAAGTATTATTAACTGCGGTGACAAATTCAAAACCCGCCATAGTGTTCATTTCATCTTTTAACTTTGTATTTAATGAATCAGTACCTTGAGAACCACATGATGGGTTTAAGAAATTAAATGTTAAGGTGTTACCAACCACTGGTGCTTCACTAGAGGATGAAACAGATGAAGAAGTACTTGTGGCACTTGATGTTGCACTGCTTGAAGTACTTGATTCACTACTAGTGGATGATGTACTCTCTGAAGCTGTTTCAGTGGATGATGTTGATTCCACACTTGATGTGGATTCGCTATTGCTTGAAGGTGTGCTTTCAGTTGATGTGCTTGTACTAGCTGTTGAGTTACAAGCCATTAAGAACGCTGCACTAACAAGCATTAAAACTTTTGTTAGTTTCATAATGATGAATTCCTTTTCTACTCTTAATGTTTTGATTATTTCATCAAAACACCTGATACATTATATTAAATATTTGAATCGAATCAAGGCAAATAAATTAATTTAAAATTTATCAAATACTAGGTCTTTCTTGACATAGCACCTAGAAAAACATAAATTATAGATATGATTTACACAACAAAAGAATTATTAGATCAAGGTGAAACAGAATATTCAATTAGAGTAAAGGTATCTAAAGGTTCTCTATTTTTGGTCGAACGTGGAATTTTTAGTGACAAATCAATCGATTATGTGGATGAAGCAGTTATATGCAAAAAGTATCCGTTCGCGGTTTTGACTGGCTTATCTGCTTTTTATTTTTATGGGTTAACTGATCAAATACCAGATCATTTCTACTTAGCGACAGAACAGCATAGTTTTCCAATTAGAAGAGATGGTATTATTCAGTCTTACCAAGATTCATCGTTTTTCTTTGTTGGAATAGTAAAAAAAGAAATCGATACAGGAGTTATCTGCGTATACGATTTGGAACGAATGCTCATCGAATTAATTAGATTAAAAGAAAAATATCCTCCTGAATTGTATTATGAAGTACTAAATTCTTTTAGAAAGATGAAAAACCAATTAGATTTTTATAAAGTTAACGAATACGCAAAAAGTTTTAAAAACCACTATGCGCTTTTGCAAAGAATAAAGGAGGTAATATAATGAATTCAATCAAAGAACTAGTGAATAGTTATATTCAAAAAGGTTATTCTTTTAGAAATGCCCAAAACCTCGCAGCAGAAGAAATAGTTCTTAAGAAAATAGCCACTTCTGATTTATCTGAAAACGTTACTCTTAAGGGTGGCATTGTTATGTTTAATTTATCGAAGAATCAAAGGCGTGTTACACAAGACATTGACTTTGATTTAATCAGATATTCAATAGACGAACAATCGATTCGTTTGTTTATGAAAAAAATGAACGCTGTAAACGATTATTTTAAAATCGATATCGTTGGTGAAATGGAAAAGCTCCATCAAGAAGACTATCAAGGTGTTAGAGTCAATACGATAATAAGCGACTCAAATAACGATAAAATAAAACTTAAATTTGATATCGGCGTTCATACTTATACAGGCATCGAACAAATCAAAACCGTGTTTAAATTTGAAACTTCAGATACATGCCTATCGATAAAAGTAAATCCACCTGAACAAATTGTTTCTGAAAAGCTCATATCGCTCGCGAGATTAGGCTCCGTTTCAACTAGATACAAAGATTTATATGATTTATATTATTTGATTAAAGAAACAAGGGTTTCACCTAAAAAGGTAGGCGATAATCTATTATTGTTTTTAGACAATTCCAAAAAGAAACCAAATACGTTGTTAGAATTAGAAAACTCTATTTTTGAGACACTAAACAATCAATCTTTCATTAAAGAAGCCTCAAAACCAGCTTCAAAATGGATTGATATTGATATTAATATTGTTAAAGACAGCATCATTGAATTTTTAGGACGTATATAAGTATGCAAAAGATTATTTCAAATTGTTCATGTGTCGATATCTCAAGCGAAGGTAAAGGCGTTATTAAAAACGGGAAAGATATAATCTTTTGTGATGGTATTTTCCCTGGTGAGAAAGCGGATGTAGAGATACTTTATCACCGCGCAGGTGTCTATTTTGGTAAAGTTAAAAAACTATATAACTTATCTAAGGATAGAATCCAACCAAGATGTAAGATTTGTACATCCTGTGGAGGCTGCCAATATCAACAGTTAGATTATCAAGCACAGTTAAAATATAAGACCAAAAGAGTTAAAGAAGCTTTAACAAGAATCGCTCATGTTAAACAAGAAGTTTTACCATGCTTAGGTATGGATGAACCATATAACTATAGAAACAAGATTCAAGTACCTTTCAATAAAGATAGAAATGGTAAAGTGAAGTTTGGTTTCTATAAAGAAAATAGTCATATCATCATGCCTATTAAAGAATGTGCAATCGAAGATAAAAGAGCCGCACCTATCTTATGGGATATTAAATTACTTTTAGAAGAAATGAATATCCCTTGTTATAACGAAGATAGTGGTAAAGGTATCTTAAGATATGTCCTTATTAGAACTAGCTATCATTATGATGAACTCATGGTGGTTTTAGTAACCACTCAAATGAACTTCCCAGGACAAAGGAACTTTATTAATGAATTAGTTAATAGACATCCTGAAATAACCACCATTGTGGAAAACGTTAACAGTAGACACACTAACGTGATATTAGGTAATCAAGAAAAGGTCTTATATGGACTAGGACATATTAAGGATGATATTTTAGGTTTATCTTTTGAGATTTCGGCTGCGAGTTTCTTCCAAGTTAATCCAGTACAAGTCGAAAAACTATATGCCTCCGCGCTTAATTTAATTGATTTTAATAAAAAAGAAGTTGTCTTAGATGCTTATAGTGGTGTCGGCACAATTGGTCTAATTGCCGCGAGAAACGCGAAAAAAGTCATCTCAGTTGAGATAAACAAGAGTGCGCATAAAAACGCTATAGAGAACGCGAAAAGAAATAATATTGATAATATTGAATTTCACTGCGCTGACGCTGGCGAATTTATTACTAAATATGATGGTGATATAGATGTTTTAATTATGGATCCACCAAGAAGTGGTTCTGATGAAAAATTCCTATCAACAGTCATGAACAAAGGCATTAAGAAGATTGTTTATGTTTCATGTAATCCAGAAACACTAGCAAGAGACATCCAATATCTATCAAGCATGTATGAAGTTAACTATGTCCAACCTGTTGATATGTTTCCAATGACAGCGCATGTCGAGACGGTAGTTTGCTTAACTCTCTAAACTTCCGACTAGAAACCTCACAAACTTCCGATTTATTTTCTATTTTTCTTCCGATTTATAGATTTTAATGATATTATTTTATCGATTAAATTGGAGGATTTTTTCATGAAAGATGATTATATTCCAAGACTATTTGATGGTATTTTAGAGTTTTCTTTGAAAACTAAAGGTGCGGTTGTTGTGACTGGACCTAAATGGTGCGGTAAGTCAGAAACAACAAAAAGGCAAGCTAAGACGATTGTTGATTTAATGCCTAGATCAACTAGACAAAATATTATTGATTATGCAGAAGCTGCTCCACATGAATTCTTAAACGATGGTGATAAACCAATGTTAATTGATGAGTGGCAACATATATCTTTTATTTGGGACGACATTAAAGTCGAAGTCGATAACGCTAGTAAATTTGGATTATACATATTAACAGGAAGTGTTACTGATAAAGAATTATACAAAGAATACTCAATTGATGATAGGCACACAGGAAATGGTCGAATTGTTAGAAAAATGATGAGACCGATGACTCTTTTTGAGAGTGGCGAGAGTAATGGCAAAGTATCTATAGGAGATTTGGCAAAAGGCAAATTTGCACCATGCTTTTCAAAACCAACCATTAAAGATTATGCCTATTATATTTGCAGAGGCGGTTGGCCATTAGCTATTAATAAAGAAAGAGAAGTGGCGTTACAGCAGGCTATTGATTATTATGACGTGGTTGTTACTGATGATATTTTTTCTCTTAAATCTATACCACTAAGAAAAGATGAATTTAAAGCAAGACAAGTAATGAGATCTTATGCTAGAAACGTTTCTATTGCCGCCAGCGACCAAACTCTTCTTGAAGATTGTGTAAGTGATGAATCAACATTCGATGAAGAAACATTTTCTAAATATTTAGAAGCATTAAGATTTTTGTTTGTTGTTGAAGAACTTCCAGCGTGGAATCCTAATTTGAGAAGTAAAACTGCAATTAGAACAAAACCTACAAGACATTTTGTAGATCCTTCTATTGCCACTGCAGCGTTAGGTGTGTCTCCAGAGGGCCTATTTAAAGATATGAAAACATTTGGTTTCTTCTTTGAATCACTCGCTGTTAGAGATTTAAGAGTTTATGCAGATGTTTTGGGAGCAAAACTATATAAATATAGGGATTCAAAAAAACGCGAGTCTGATATCGTGATGCAATTCAAGAATGGCGACTATGCGCTTATAGAAGTTAAGTTAGGCGGGGATCAAGAAATCGAAGATGCCGCCAAAAAGCTAGCCATTATAAGAGATGATATTGATGAAGAGAAAACTGGAAAACCATTATTCTTGATGGTTATTACTAAAGGCAATGCTGCTCTAAAAAGAAAAGATGGAGTATATGTTGTTCCACTCGCTTGCTTGAAGCCGTAGTTTTAAGGTATGTTATTTAGCAAGTGTTAGGTCCTAGATATGTTGTTTAGCTAGTCTCCACATATAAAAGATATGTTATTTAAATAGGCTCAACATTCCCTGTTGATGTATTCAAATTGCGTTTCATCCCATGTCGAGACAGTAGTAGGATTATATCAAAAATAACAATTTGATTTATATTTCCAAAACGCGACACAGTGTGTAGTGAATTAAGTTGGAGCCATTTATATTTATTCAAAAATGTAACGGATGGAAACGTCCGTTATTTTATTTTTATGAGAATATCGTTATATTTTAGGGGTATGTAAGGTCAAACCTGACAAAATTTTTGTTAAATTCAAGTGGTGGCTTGGTAGAAGGATGAACTTTACATCTCATATAATTGACGGCGAATGGAGGAATGGTGGTATGAAACTATTCGATAAAATAAGAATCCTTAGAAAAGCGCGTGGCTTATCACAAGAACAATTAGGCTATAGTTTATCTAGAGTCAATAAAGATGGTATTTCTCGTCAAACAGTGTCTGATTGGGAAAATGGTAAGTTTGAACCTAAGCTAGATAATATTAGAGATTTAGCGGAAGTCTTTGATGTTTCCTTTGATGCTTTGCTTGATGAATCAGTGGATTTAGAAGACGAAAAAGTCTTAGAGGCTGTATTAAATCAACAACCATATAAAAATAGAAATAACTATGAAGAAGAAACAGTAGTAGAAGATGTTCCTTCTCCATTTAAGAATAAACGTATCACAAGCTGGAGAACCGCAATATTGATGGCAGTCAGCGTCAGCATGATGTTGACCGGTATTACTTGGCTTTATAACTTTGTTTCCGCAGCGGTTACTCTAAAACAATACTCTTCCAGCATGGGCAATAATACACAATACATCAGTGTTATTATCTATGGTGTTGTTGCATTAACCATTTTGGCCCTAAGTGGCGTAGCGTTTGGTTTCAGCCTTAATGCTGCACTTAGAAAGAAAGAATCTAGAAAAGCAGTTACTGTGTTAATCATCGTTTTACTTGCTTTCTTTGCTACTTTTTCACTTTTTATAAATATTTCTGGTGTCGTTACTTACACACGTGAATACATTCGAGACAAAAACCTCTACGGTAATGAAAGTGCCTTTTTCTATCTTCGCATTGTCGTGGAATATTGGTTTAGTTTAGTTCTCAATTTGCTTGAAAACGGTGGTATGTTAGCCCTCGTCATTTGGGCACATAAAAAACTCGCTGTAGAAAGAAACGAGTTTAAACAAGTTAAATAATTAACAACTTTGTTGAACCACTTCGATAAATATTGAAGCGAGTTCAGGATCAAACTGTGTACCAGTTCCATCCTTAATAATTTCTAGGGCCTTTTCTTTGGAGAAGGCCTCTTTATATGGTCTTTTACTAATAAGAGCGTCATAGACGTCCGCAAGCGCCATAATGCGCGCTTCTAAAGGAATATCTTCACCTTTTAATTGTTCTGGATAACCGGTACCATCATATCTTTCATGATGATATTTAGCAATATTAATAGCGACATCAATATAAGAATCATCATCAACGTTCTTCATGCTGTTTTGAATTACTTGAGCACCGTATTCACTGTGCTTCTTCATAATCTCATATTCTTCAGGAGTTAATCTTCCTGGTTTATTAAGAATATTATCTGGAATCTTAATCTTTCCTAAGTCATGCATAGGAGCGGCCATC